>JANYBI010000253.1 GCA_025360875.1 Lentisphaerota bacterium | reverse complement strand
GATAAGGGTACTGGATGACAGGAGCAGCAGTGTCAGGGCAAGTGCCGCCGAAGCCCTTGGAAAGGATAAATCTTCGGACAGTCAGAGTCAGATTATTGCAGGTCTGAGAAAGACAATCGAAGACAGCAATCACCAGGTTCGGGAAAGTGCCGCTGCTGCCCTTGAAAAACACGGAGCCTTGACCGTCGAATTAAATGTAAAACGTTTTATAGCTGACCTGAGGGACAGAAATCGTGACATTAGCAGCAGAGCCGAGGAAGAACTCGATATAACTGGAGCAGCAGCTATTCCGGAACTCCTAAAGGTATTGGAGGATGGAAACAGTATTGTTCGCAGGTTCGCCGCCTCGTTTCTGGAAAAACACGATGCCTTGACCGAGGAACTCAAGGTCAGACGCTATATTAATGATTTAAGAGATAGCAACTTTAACGCTGTCATAAAGGCAGCTGAAGCCCTCGGCAATATGGGAGCCCTGGCATTGGAATCAGCCCCCCACCTTGAAAAGCTGATAGTGAACACGGATTTCTATATCCGCCAGTCCGCCGCACAGGCGCTAGAAAAAATGGGAGCTCTCAGCCCTGAGTTAAAGGCGAAGCGGCACAATTTGGATTTGGCGGAAAGTGATAGCGATGCCAAGGCTGAAGCTGCAAATGCGCTATGTGATCCTGGGCAAGGCGAAGGGGAAACATTGCCGATATAGCCGGTTTTAAGGCAAATCAAGAATCTCCGCCGCGGCAGACACTACATCAGGAGAATCACAGGCAAGACCTGTCCACCATAGCTTTAGCGCAGGAGGATGCCTGTGTTACATTGTTTGACAATAGCCGGCGCTCCGTAATTTCTATTTTTTGAAGACGATGCGGAGCTTGTCGAGGGCGCGGCGGATGGTCGGACCGATGCTGTTCACCGGCATTCCGGTGAGTTCGGATATTTCGCGGTAGCTGCGGTCCTGCAGGAAGAAAAGCCTGACACATGACCGCTCCTTCACAGGCAGAGATTCCAGGGCGAGGGAAATTTCACTGTCATCGGGAGATTCCTCCTGATGCACTTCGGCGTCCATGGCTATCCCGGAAATATCCTTCATGTCCATGGCGATGCACGGATCGGCACCCTGTTTCCGCATCATGTCCACACAGCGGTTGCGGACAAGCGTATGCAGGAGCGCCAGTAGGCCTCCGCGTTCAAGGCAGGAGCGCAGAAGGCGCTTGTCATTGGCAAGCAGGTCGCGCCAGACTGCGGTGACGGCATCCTCGGCATCATGTCTGGAGGCATGTCTTCCATGGCGTTCAAACGTGCTGCGGGCGAGCCCGAAAAGGAGTCCGGAATGGGAGTCGACGAGTTCGCACCAGGCATAGTGGTCGTCAGCAATCAGGCGCCGGACAATTTCACGGGCATCACTCCTTGCCTTGATAAACGATATGCTATGCTGGTTCTTAAGGTTTGACATGTCCACGTTCAGAATATTTCCTCTACCATAGGCGGGAATGGAGGCAGATTCAACCCGGTTTGCGAAGTTCGCGGACCGTACTTTGCAATATCTCTATTAGAGCAAGCTTTAGGTTGGATGTTTTAGGTCCATATAGTTGGCGGTTTTCAAACCGCCAACTAAGTGTCGGGTTCCTTCGACAAGCTGCTTCGACAAGCTCAGCACAGGTCAGGACAGGTAAAACCCGACATACTTCCTAAGGCTTGAATACTTTACTTTCTCGCAATATATTATTAAAACATATATTTCCATGTACCAACAGGAAAGGGCATCCATGAAAAACGGAATTATCTCCCTGCTCCTCATACCGATCTTCTCGCTGGTATTTTTCATCATCTTGAATTCCGATGGCTGGTCGGCGCCGACAATTTCAAAGGCGGCATCCGGCGCGGAGCCTGCCGGAGAAGGCGCATCCGTCTCATTCGAACTTCCGGCCGACGGTCCTCTGCCAAAGACATACCTGGTCACGCTGGCCATAGCCGATCCGAAGAATCCTGACTGGATAGTGAGCACGTTCGTTGCCGGCAAGGCGTTCACCGTCACCGAGGAGAACAAGGGCAAGTTCACCGAGACCTGGAACGGCCTCGACGAGAATTTCATGCCTGTGCCTCCGGGGGATTATGAGGTGAAAGGGATTTTCGCTCCCGCGCAGAAATGGGCGATCGACAATGAGTGGCACGCCATCGTGCCGAAGTATGCCGGCGCGTTATCGGGCTGGTGGCCGAATGTCGATGCGCCGCAGGAACAGCTGCAGTCACCGTTTGGCGGCGATCCGGTATCCTCTCCGTTCGGCGATGTCGCCGTCGGCCCGAACGGTATCGCCGTCTTCTATTACCAATATCTGGAAAACGGCAAAAACCTGCCGATGGTGGATCTGAAAAAGCCCGGAGTAAGTCCGGACCAGTTCATACGCGCATTCAATTCAGGTGGAGCCGGTGGCGGACTGGACGTGACTACCGATGGCGAAACCGTGTGGGCATCCAGCACCGACGGCGGACCGAAATATATCTACCGCGCCGACGGCAAATCCTTCGGTAGCAGTCCGAACGCGAACCGCCGCAACTCCTATCTTCCCGAGGGCTGGGTGACTTCGATGTCATGCATGAAAAACTCCGCTGGGAAGACTCTTGTCTATGTGGCCCAGCGCGGCAGGATAGAGACCGAAGACAGGAAAAAAGGCAACAGGCTCCGCCATAAATATACTGAGAGCGACGATGAGTTCGTGAACAAGATCACAATCCACAATGGAGACAACGGCGAAATCCTCGGTGAACTTCCTGCGCCATTTCCGCTTTCCATAACCGTGCAGGACAGCAGGATCTATGCGCTGAACAAGGATGACAGCGGATACCATGTGCTGTCAGCAAAGCTCAACGACGGACTTCCCGCCAAGGATGCGAGCTGGGAAAAAATCTTTGACGTTCCGGAAAAGATGAAGCCTTTTAATCTGAAAGTGGATTCGAAGACCGTTTCTACCTGAGCGAACCAGACGCGAACAAGGTCTGCCAGATGGACGCCAAAGGAAAAATCATACGCGCCTTCGGCAAGGAGGCTGCACAGAAGCCAGGCTCATACGATCCGATGACCCTGATGGGGCCGACAAAGCTTGCCACCTGGCTCACGCCCGACGGAAAAGACCGGCTAATAATAGTTGAAAGCGAGGGTCCGAACCGCGTCGCGGAATGGGATCCGGAAAACGGCGCCCTGCTCCGCGACTTCCAGACATATCAGACTTATACCAACAATTCGGGCTACGGCATCGATCCGGAAAATCTTGAAGACCTGTATATCCAGGGACAGAAGGAATGGCTGGTACGGTTCAAGGTCGACTACGAGAAGCACACTTTCAAAGTTGACGCCGTATGGCCGATGAAGAAGATCGACGACCCGCGCATAAACTCGTCGCGTGATCATGATCTCGGAAAGCTGTCCGTAATAAATTTCAACAAGACAATATACATATGCGGGACGCAGAGCGCACTCGTCTACAGGATGACGCCGGACCGTTGCGCCTTGTCCGCAGCAGTTCTCAGGGAAGGCACAGGCAAGGAGACGAAATATTCATTCTGGCACGACACCAATGACAACGGAAAAGTTGATGACGATGAAATAATTCCAGCATCAATGCCCGGAAACATGTTCTCATATCACGGCCAGAACTGGGGCGCCGACCTGACCTATCTTGTCATCCAGCAAGGATCGCAGGATGCCTGGGCATTGGCACCTGCTGATTTTGATTCACAAAAGAATCCGATATTCAAAGAATGGAAGAAAGTCCTGCGTGATCCGATATTCGAGGCGAAGGAGGC
>JANYBI010000217.1 GCA_025360875.1 Lentisphaerota bacterium | reverse complement strand
GTGATCGGCGTGCGTGTGGGTGTCAACTGCATATCGAAGCTTCCAGTTCGAATGTACCCGGATGACGCATGAGAAAGCCACTCACGCGGGTGTGACTGTCCACCCTAAAGACGGCGAAGGGATCGCCCTCGGTAAGACTGCTGTCACTGTGCGTTACACTCCCGGCCATACGCCCGACCACATGTGTCTCTCCGCTGACGGTGCGTTCTTTTCCGGAGATTCACTTTTTATTGGTGGCGTCGCCCGGACAGATTTTATTGGCGGAGACGCGGGCCAGCTTTTCGATTCGATACACGCGTTCCTGTCCGATCTTCCGGAAACAACCATTCTCTTTCCAGGACATGATTACCAGGACCGTGTAAAGAGCACGTTTGGGGAGGAGAAAAAGGGGAATCCTTGGCTGCAGATCAGCGATCGTGAAACTTTCGTACGGAAGCTCACTGCCAATCCTCCGCCCAGGCCGGCCAATATGGATTATCTCCTGCGTCTGAATCGAGAGGGAGTGAAGATACCGGCAACCATTTCTGCAGATGAAGCTTTCCGCCTTGTGTCCAAAGGTGCCGACAGCAGCGTGATCGACGTACGTACTGGGGCGGAGTTCGATGGCGAACACATTCCCGGCTCACGGCTAATTCCTGTCGACGAGGTCGAGGCGCGCGCCGATGAGGTGAGAGCCGCTCCTGTCCCTCGGCTGCTGCTTTGCCGCAGCGGGAACCGGGCGACCATTGCACAGAAAGCATTGGAGAAACTTCATGTGAAAGGGTTGACCGTGATCGAGGAAGGTCTTGGCGCATACCTTGGCGCTGGAGGAAATACTGTCAAGGGCAAGGCCAGCATGTCCCTGGAGAGGCAGACACGGATTGTGATGGGCATTCTTGTCCTGCTTGGGATATTCCTGGCAATATTTGTACATCCGGCTTTTCTGATTCTCTCCGGCTTCATCGGTGCCGGCATGATATTTTCCGGGATCACCGACTGTTGCGCCATGGGCATGGTGATAGCCAAAATGCCATGGAATCGGTCCACTGCCTCCGGGAATACGTCTTCCGCAGGCGGAACCTGCGCGGCCAAACCGCCCTGCGCCTGCGCTGCCGGCGCTCCTCCGCCGGACAAGTAAGGATACATAGAGGGTCGCTAAAGTTACTCTAGGCAACTGCCGTCCTATGGATGATTGGATGACCGGATTGATGCTGAATTGTTAATCAGCATATCCAAGCATCCACAAATAATACACCCCCTTCAGCACCTGACAAGGAACTCAGCCCCGCAATGATTCTCCTAGATGGACAATCTGGAAAAGGTAATGTAAAGTAGCCATGAACTCAACAGGGGGCTTGCTATGGGATGTCCTGAATTACCGATAGAATACTACTTCGAGATGAGCAATTCCTATGACCCAGCTTGGATTATTTTGGAATTTTGAAATAAAATCTAGTTAGGAGAAATAAATTAATGAAATCTATTATGAAATTATCCTACTCTTCACTTATTGCTATTGCTCTATGCGGATGTGTAAGTGATAAAACTGATAATGAAACCCTTGAGTCCTGTGTCCGCAACAATACCGTTGAAGGACTAAATAAAATTATAACATCTGGAGCAGATGTCAATATGAGACTTCTCCCGACTAAATTGACACCGTTACATTTAGCAGTTGCGGTAAAGGATATAAAACTTGCAGAAATTTTAATTTCTAAAGGAGCTGATGTCAATGCAAGAGATGATACAGGCCATACTCCTTTGAACGTTGCTACCGTTAGTAATGTTAATTCAACGGAAATGGTTGAACTTCTGCTTAAACACAAAGCAGATCCAAATAGTAATAGCAAATTGAGATCACCACTTATGAGTGCCTGTAGTAATGGCAACGGTGAAATGGTTAAACTTCTGGTTGAAAATGGGGCGGACGTCAATTTGTCTGATGGAGACAAAGACACGCCATTAATGTATTCGATTGATGATATAGAAATATTTAAGTATCTATTGAAGAAAGGTGCTAATCCGACAAAACAGGGAAGAGATGGCGCTACAGTTATGTTATCTATTGCATTTAATAATAATTTTGAAAAATTAACTGTTTCAGAAAAAATGGAGGAAGTAAATCTTTTAATGGATAAGGGAGTGTCCATTAATGCTATTCAAAATGTCCAGAGCGGTCCTTCTTCTGATGAGGTAACAGCATTAGATTGTGCTATAGGAACTCCTCAACCAAAAGAATTTATCGACTTTCTTCGTTCCAAAGGTGCCAAGACCGCCGCAGAACTGAAGGCTAATAAACCCGCCCCCCTTCCAGCCCCCGATGACAAGGCGAAGTGACCAGTCTTCGCTCAAGTAGGGGATGCCCTTGACAAAGGGATTTTAATATAAGTTTTGGGTTATAGGTTATAAGTCGGGGGAAGTTTAATGCCAGGCGTGATAATGAAATATAAATCTCAAAATTAACCATAAGGACAATGACCGATGAAGAAATACCTGATGATAGCGATACTGACCGTAGCGGAAATGTTTATGGCATCGGCGGCAGATGAAGGTGCGAAAGCGGACAAGCCTGCAGTTGCACCGGTTACCCAGTTGCCCAGCACTGCCGAGATAATGGAAACGAAAATCCTGAAAGTCTATTCTGCCGAGAGCAAGGGAGCCAGGTTCCGAGCCTATCTGATAAAATGGAACGATGCTGAGGTGATAGTCAACGATATTATGGGGAACAGCGATCGGAAGGAAGGCGATATGATAAAGGTTCTGGTCCAGCGCATGGAATTACCCGACCGTGGCAATATCCTCCAGTTCATGCTTATCGACATCCCGAATGCCCCTGCCGCCAAGCCCGATATGCCGGCAGGAAAGTAATACTGCCTTATCTCTAGGTGTCCATATAGCACCGGATTACCTCCGCCAAAATCATGACAAATATGCAGAGGGGATTTGACAAATGGTGGATTATTGGTATTATGTTATTGTATAACCTTGACAAAGCGATAACATTTATGAGGAAATCTCCATGAATCGTAAATCCAGCATCTTCGGATCGTATCCTGCGATTGGACGGTTGGCATCCCTGTTTTTTGCAATCACGCTCTTCCTGGCGTTCCATACGGCAAATGCCGCACCAACGGCACCCGCTCCGGCGGCCGCACAGGAAATGCTGCTGCCATTGAAGGAAGGGGACATTGATTTTTCTGCGTCCAAGGCGTTCATAGACGGGAAAGCGGATTCGGCTGATCCCAAGTCCGGCATCCTTGCCACGCTGGGAATAGGAAAAGGCGAACCATGGACCGCCGGTGCCCAGCACGAAGGGAAGAATCGGCAATACATGATCGTGTTCCGCCAGCCGCTTGCAGTCGGTTCAATTCTTGTACAGCATTCCGGAACATTTAAATTACTGAAAAAAGATGCGGTTGCAGCTCCCGACAAGGCTGATGCTTGGGAAGATGTGAAATTTCCAGCCGCCCAGTCAGGCTGGCGTCTGGCCGCACTGCCCGTCGGAACCACCACTGGCGCGGTTCTCCTTAATCTGGACAATAACGGCAGACACCAATGGAATAGGTTCAGTTTTCTGCGCATCTTGAAACCACGGCTCCACAATGTTGTTCCGGACGGACTTGCCAACGGTGAAGCGGATTATATTTCATACGGTGATCTGCGTCCACCAATTCCGTTTGTCGCCACCAATATCACCCGTGGAATCGGCGCCTGGCAAAGCCATGGCCCGGACAACAATGGCCGTATTGCCCGTGTTCCTGTAACAGATCTGGCTCCTACATGGTTCGTCATTTCCTGGGACCAGCCCCAGAAAATATGCGGCATGCTCCTGCGATGCAATTTCAAGAAATTCAAAATGCTGGCGTATCAGGGGCCGGAAGGCGTGAATCCTGCCGTGGCCCGTGACAGCGACTGGCAGAAAGTAAAATTCGAAGTGCGTCAGGACGGAGAACTTGCCTGGATCAGCATGCCGCCACAGGTCACGCGCGGCATAAAATTCATAACGTGGGAAGTCGATGGTGGCCGTTTCGGAGCGATCGAAGGATTTCAGGCGTTGGTCGATCTGCAGAATGAAGCCGTGCCTCCGCGCGCCTCGGCCTTGCGCGAACCGCCCTACAAGATACCGGTCAAACTGGCGCAGGACGCCGCTTTTTCGATGGCTGTCGACAGTGCCGACGGGCGCCGGGCCCGCAATCTGGTAATTCGCGAAGATCGCAAAGCCGGCGATTACCAGGAAGGATGGGATCTGAAAGACGATTCCGGCCGCTTCGTCCAACCCGGAACCTATAAG
>JANYBI010000200.1 GCA_025360875.1 Lentisphaerota bacterium | reverse complement strand
CGTTTGGCTTTTGGAACTGACACGCCATATCCGACCGAACCTTCCGTAGCACATTTAATCCCATGGACCTTCATCAATGAATACAGATGGCGCTCTGTGATTCTATCATTTCCATCGATGCCGGCAATGAAACACCAGTCTTCCGGACATACAGCAGTGGATTCTTTCTTGCATGATAGCAACGTCAAGCATGCGAAAATGACCATGAGACTTATTTTAATTTTATTCATACGACATTCTTCCTTGAGTCCAATATTCCAAGCTTGCCTACTTCCTGTTGTCATGCGCAGCGTGAAACTCTCTTGTACGTCCACTTACTGGCAATCGTCAACGGTATATGGGACGACAGTTAAGCTAAACCTGTCGTCCTGTTTGTCAAGAATAGACCGTTTCCAAGCTGTCCGCATATGGGCAATTACAAATATTCTCGAAATTGCCTTGAAGACTACGGCATTGACAAACGCCAATTATTCATTATATTGAATATATGATGATTTTAATGTAATCCGGAGAATACAACAATAAGGATTTATTCACTATAATGAATATCAGGGACATTGGACGTGCAATAAGGCAGAGGCGAATACTGCTCAAAGTTAGCCAGAAGGCGCTCGGTGAAATATCGGAGGTTTCAGTGCATGCGCTAAGCAATATTGAATCTGGCAAGGGCAATCCTACTGTCAAGTCGCTCAACCAGATACTCAATGCGCTGGGGATGGAACTGAAGGCCGATATAAGGACTGGAAAGAAGGACTGATGAATGAACAGGAAGGCCAACGTCTATTTTAACAGGATCCTTGCCGGTATTATTGAAGAGACCGGAAACAGGGACCGGAAAAAATATGTTTACACATATGACCATGCCTATCTTGCCGACCCCAAAGCCCCTCCTGTAAGTCTGACATTGCCGAAGAGAAAGGAGTCATATTCATCGAAAACCCTTTTCCCGTTCTTCTACGGACTTCTCTCCGAAGGACGGATGAAGGAGATCCAGTGCAGAATTCTAAAGATAGACGAAAATGACTGCTTCGGAAGACTCATCAACACCCTGGAAGAGGACTGCATAGGGCCGGTTACTGTTAGGAATGATGTAGAGTTGCCTGTCTCAGGCAAGAGGAACAGGAAAAGAATCTTCGCCGGGACGGCTAACACTACATCCAAGGAAGAATAAAAATGACTTATAGATGCATGAGCACCTTGAAGGAAATATCGCATGAGGGTTTCACTCCGGCAGCACGGCGCCGTCTTTCCGGGGGTAACAGGAAGTTTCCGTTCCGCCTGCCATACTCCAGAGCTGATATTGTAAACGAACAGGTCAGACAGGCCGAACATATGTCCATATCCGGTGTGCAGGACAAGGTCTCCCTGAAACTTGCCGGTGGTGAACTTGTACCGACCGAAAGCGGAGGCGAATATATCCTGAAGCCGATACCATCTGCGGTCATCCCTTCCTTCCGAAGCGATATTCCCGCAAATGAACATCTCACGATGCAGGTGGCCGAACAGGTATTTGGAATATCCGCAGCCGTAAACGCACTAGTGTATCTCAAGGACGGCGAGCCCGCCTATCTTACCAGACGTTTCGACCGGCAGAACGGCAGGAAAATCCCCCAGGAGGATTTCTGCCAGCTTGGAGGAAGGACCGAGGAAAGCCATGGAAGGAACTACAAGTATGGCTGCAGTTATGAGGAAACTGGCCGTATCCTGAAACGTTTCTGCCCTGCATATCAGGTAGAGGTGGAAAAGCTTTTCATGAGGATTCTCTTCAATTATGCCTTTTCTAACGGCGACGCACACCTCAAGAATTTTTCCCTGTTCATGTCCGACCACGGAGACCATGTGCTGACACCGGCCTATGACCTGCTCTGCACTTCACTGCATTTCCCGGATGAGTCCCGGACGGCTCTCGATATGTTCAACACTTTCGAATCCGCCTTTTTCAAACAGAACGGTTATTACGGCACTGATGATTTCCTCAAGCTGGCCGAGATATACGGAATCAGGACAGGACGCGCTGAACGGTTCATCGCAGCTTATGGCAAATCTGCCGACAAGGTGGAGTTAATGGTTGAAAGCTCGTTCCTGTCCAAAGCCGCAAAGAAAGAATATCTGCGCCGCTTCAGGGATCGGCTTATGGCGTTATCCTGATTAATTTAAATGAAAGAACATGCCTTGCGGCATTACTAGACGTTGCTCGAAAATGGGGTAGCACAGACATTCCTGTCTGTGACGGAAAATGAAATTTAAACCTACAGACAGGAATGTCTGTGTTACTTTTTAAGACAAATTTCATTTTGGCATTACCTTACAATTTTGAATTTGTTGGTAGCCTGTCGCGCCATAGCTGTTCTCAGCGAAGGCGGATTAAGCCCGCAAGGGCTGTTGGTGGATTTGGAATTTGTAAATACGGTGCACCGCTTTGAGCTGCAACAAAATCAAGCCTCCGGCTTTGCCGGATGTAAATGACTCATACGGTTCGGAGAATATATTAAATAAGGGTGTATAAAATGAAGTTTCCAGAGATTAACATGGGTGCTAAAATATTTGTTTCTATTTTGGGTCTGTTGACTGCCTTCTCTGCAATGGCCGAAAATGGATTTACCAAAGGAGATGAAGTCGAACCGTTGCCCACGGAATTGAAACCTGGAGAATATGTCTGGGTTCCGGAAATATCGCCCAAGGGGCCGGTCGTCGTCATTGTGAGCATTCCGGACCAGGAGATATACGTCTACCGCAACGGCGTACGCATCGGGCGCTCAACTGTCAGCACCGGCACCAAGGATCATGCGACACCGACAGGGATATTCACGATCATCCAGAAGAAAGTTGATCATGAGTCCACCATCTACAAGGGAGCGAAAATGCCGAACATGCAACGTCTCACCTGGGACGGCATAGCGCTGCATGCGGGAAAACTTCCCGGATATCCCGCTTCCCATGGCTGCGTGAGGTTGTCGGAGGAATTCGCCGAGAAGCTGTACTCAGTGACGACCAACGGGACAAACGTCATCGTGACGGATCAGAAATACGCGCCCGGCAAGACGGCAAGTCCCGGACTTCTGCTCAGCGGCACAACCGGCGAAGCACGTTCAGGGAAACTCCCATACACCGGATTCGAGTGGGAGCCTGACAAATCACCGGAAGGTGCCGTTTCCATTATTTTCAGCATACCTGACTCGGTCGCATATGTCTACCGCAACAGCGTACAGATCGGACGCGCCGCCTTTACCTTGGACAAGAAGACAGAACTCAGTGGCACCCATGTCTACTCCGCGCTTGAAAATGTTGATTCCACGGGAAAGCGTGACTGGCTCACCATAACCAGCGTCGGCGGAGGGGAAGGAGAAGCGCCGGATGTGAAAGCATTGTCGGAAATGGTCAGGATGCCGTCAAGGTTTCTTGAAAGGGTGAGAAGCGTCATCACAGCCGGCACAACGCTCATCATTACTGATCTGCCAGTTTCAACTAATACGCGCAGCGAACAGGATTTCAGCATCATGAAGGTGGAGCAGGCCCAGCCCGCGCAAGGGAAATGAGTTTGTTTTTGAAGGGTAAGAGTCCAGCAAAGTATGTTGACTGCGATAGGTGCTTGACTAAAACACGACCACAGAGCGCCTGGAGCAGTTTACGCAGCAACCAAAGATGTGCCCACAGATGACACAGATAAAATGAAGTATGATAAAATCAAGTCATTTATATCTCGCTCAAAGGCACAAAGACGCAAAGAAAAAGCATTTTGAAAGAAAATTTGCACTTAGTGGCTTAGTGCCTTTGTGCGAGATATATTTCGGATAGGAAACGTGCATAAAATAGAAGAATATGACGGATAGTATTACAGAGGAAATCGCAAAGTGCGCGGAGTCATTCTTTATTTTCTTCGCGTTCTCAGCGGTTAAATCGTGGTGTTTGGTTGCGCGGCGCAAGATGCTCCAGGAACTCTGTTGTTCAAATTTCTTTATGACTGCAACCTCCATATCGGTAGAAACGAACAGCATATACAGCATTAACGCTTGCGAATTCACGACTTAGGCGTTTTCAACGGTATTGATTCATGGATGTCACCGAGCAGCACTGTCCGATGGCCTCCGGAGATCTCCATTATTTTAGATATGGGCATGGTCGCGCACGGGTGGGCATAAAGGATCTGATTCTGACGCAGGCCCGAAAGGAACAGGGGCAGGTCATCGACTGCGCGGTCGTTGAGCTGCAAGGCGCACAGTGAAGACATCTTTTTCCATGTCGGTATGTGCTGTGAATGGGCTCCGCACAGGTGGATCATTCCGCCACATGGATAGAGAGCGAGGATTTCCTGGTCCAGCGGCGCGATGAATTCGCCATACTGTTCGCCGGAAAGGAGCTGTGTGGAACAACCGCAAATCTGGCCATGTCCCGGCGGCTGGATGCGGCCACAGGTCTCGACCATCTGGAGCTGGCTGGAAGGAATATTTTTCTGGTACCACTTATGCAGCCACTTGATCGTGTCAGTGATTATTCGCAGGTCATGACGAGCCTTTTCCGGTTCGCTGAGCATCGCAATGAGGAATTCCTGACCGAAGAGGTTAAGAGCTATGTTCAATGGGCTTGAAAGGACTGGAGGAGCAAACAAGGGTAGGGAGACTCTGGCATTGGTGAATGCAGCCGCGAGACGCTGTGCAAGTATGAAGGAAGGATGGCTTGCAATGTCTGGTTGTTCAAGCTGTCCAACAGGTATGCTGAGATTTTCCGCCTGCCAGTTGTCCTTCTCCCCTTGCAGCTCATACGGTTTCGCGCCGAAAAAGGAGTCTATGAAATGTACGCCATATGGCCAGGGGTTCACAGACAATGGCCGGAAAACGAACTCATCAAGCAGCGAATCAGTTTTGGCGGAGAGATCGTCCAACGCTTCGTCCATCCACTTCTCCGGTTCCATATACATGTCGCTTTTTCCCTGCGCAGTTACGCCAAAGAGAACAAAGGCGTGCTTTCCTTCCACCCCATGGAAGAGTTCTGACAACCTGAGCAGGCCCTCATTCCGCAACTGAAGCAGGCTTCTGTCGTTAAGAATATCGTGCTGTTTCATCTGATGTTCCTGTTAATTGACATCTATCCGGCGAAGACGGATCAGATGTATCTGCCTTTGTCCTTATACTATTGTCAGGGATTTTACTCAAATGGTCTTTATATAATTTGTTGATATTGTCTAAATGGAGCCTCTAAAAATTAACATTCAACGTGTTTTGTCGAATTCAGGATATAGGACCGAGTCCATTCCTCCCGTGTCGTTGCCATGTGCGCCTATCCAGTTTGCTGCAAGGAGCCCGGCATAGGCACTTGCGCCGCCATCCGCATAAAGGACGTTGAAATAGCGCAGGCCATGGGGCAGTTTATAGACGTTGCCTCCTATCTTGTCCGAGTAGGGCCAGCACCACCTGTCGCATGCCACAGAGCGCATCGGATACTTGCTTGCGCGTACGTCCTGCAGCGGACGCGTCGTGTTGGTGGTCGGAGTCAGATCCCGGCTAAGGGGGTAGTAATAATAGGAACACTCGCGGTTCATGTCGAAACCGTCGGGATCGATCTGGCCGCGGCCCGGCCAGCTGTTGCGGGTATCGGCAGGCATGGAGGGGCAGAAAAATATATTGTCATTGTTCGGACTGTAAAGCCCGTCTGCGGGGAGAATCGGACCCAGATAACCATTGTAGTACAGGACACCCAGTCCGTTGTAACCGCCCGGGGTCCTGTCTGTATAGTCACCACCGCGGATCCAGTCGCACTTGAACCCGTCCCATGGCTGCCACTGGATCGGGAAGCGTTCGTTGTTGTCGTTAGCATAACCCGCCATCGCCAGACCGCACTGCTTCAGCTGGCCCATGCACACAACCCGCCGCGCCACTTCCTTGGCCTGGACCAGGGCCGGAAGCAGCAACGCCATGAGAATGGATATGATTGCAATAACCACGAGTAGCTCGATTAAGGTGAATCGAGCTACTCTCGCCGTCGCTCCCCGCAGTCGCGGGGCAGCTATGGCGGGCACAGCCACAAGCAGGTCGATTAAAGTGAAAGAGGATCTGCGAATTATCAATTTCATAACTTACCCCCGTAATTTATATTATTAAGTAACTTGCCAGTTTAGAATAGCAACTTCGCCAGCCGGGATCGCCATGGCGCCCGCCACAGTCCGTCCGGAGATAAGTTCGCGGCACGGCATAAGCTTTGCGGTGTCAATGCTGACAGCCTCGTCATTGTGGTTCATCAGGAAAAGGAAACGTTCCGCGCCTTTTTCACGCAGGCAGCAGTCCAATCCTTCGGGAATGC
>JANYBI010000196.1 GCA_025360875.1 Lentisphaerota bacterium | reverse complement strand
CAAATTTCCAGTAAAGTTACGCCCATTGCAGGCGTTCCCGGTGCGCCCACCAATGTTGTTGCAATCCCAGGAGATCAGAAGGCGACTGTGAATTTCACTCCTCCGCTTTCCAATGGTGGCAGCCCAATCACGGGCTACATTGTATATTCAGGAGGTAAGGAAGTAGGCGATGGAAGTTCAAGACCGATAACTGTGACCGGACTGACAAATGGCAAAGCTTATACCTTTACTGTAGTAGCGACGAATGTGGTTGGAACAGGACCTGCATCGGCAGCCTCCAAGGCAGTAACGCCTGCAACACCTCCTGGTTCTCCCGCCATTGAATCTGTTACCGCAGGAAATGGACAGGCAACTGTCGCTTTCACCGCTCCAAAATCGAACGGAGGCAGTCCGATAACCTCATACATTGTGAAATCAGTGGTGCCAGCAGGCGTCACGTTCACGCGTACCGGCAGTGCCACAACCCCGATAATTGTAACCGGTCTGGACAACGGCACAGCCTACACCTTCACGGTAACGGCGGCAAATGCGATGGGACAAGGAGATGCATCGGGGACCTCCGATCCAGCAGTAACGCCTATTGCAAAAATCGCAACAGCGGCAATAATCGGAATAACAGTACCTGTTGCAGGTGGCTCGCAAACAGCTTCCGTCGATATGGCTGAATTCACGGCAACGATCTCGTGGAATCCAAATGACGATCCATTTCTTCCTGATACACCATACACAGCATCAATTAACATTACCCCGAAATCAGGTTATACATTGACCGGTGTGGCTAAAAACTTCTTCAAGGTTGCCGGAGCGGTAACGACAAATGATGCTGGCTCAGGAGAGGTAACAGCGATATTTCCGAAAACCGCGAAGACAGTTACTTTAATGGATATACTTGGAGCAACACCGCCAGTACAAGGAGCAACTCCCAAAACAACAATAACCGTTACAGCTCAATACACAGGAACGATTGAATGGAATCCGGATGTTTCTGGAAAGTTTGGCCCGAAAACTTCTTACACGGCATCAATCAGCCTTACACCTAAAGCGGGCTATACTTTTATCGGTGTAGGCAAAGACGCCTTCACCGTGGGTGGAATCCCAGCAAAAAACAGTGCTGATACGGGTGTTGCAAATCTGCAATTCCCTGAGACAGACTTTATGCCAATCACGGCGATAGGTGCAATAACAGGCACAGCCAAAGTTGGGTGTGTCCTGACCGCCGGTGCGGTCACACCATCAGGTGCAAGTGTAAACTACCAGTGGGAAATATGTGATACAAAAGATGGCTTGTATGCAGACATTGATGGACAAAAAGGAAACACATATACGCCAGTTGTAGACGATGTAGGCAAGTATGTCAAAGTTAGGGTAATGGGCACTATCGTTTGTTCAGGCGTACTCGAAAGTGCGGCAAAAGGGAAAATAGTGGCAACGGTACCCGATGCTCCGGATATTGGTCCCGTGACTGCTGGCAACAAAGAGGTGCTTGTAACTTTCGCCGCACCTCGCTTCGAAGGCGGCAGTCCGATCACGCTGTTCACGGCAACTTCGCATCCTGGCAACAAAACGGCAACGTGTGATGGAACACAAAACACAATTACGGTAACAGGGCTGACCAACGGCACAACCTATACCTTCACCGTAACGGCGAAGAACGCTGCTGGAACAGGACCTGCATCAGCAAATTCAGGTCCAGCAACACCACCTGGTGGGTAAATAACGCCCTCATCTGCAGATGATATAAAAAGAGGAGGGAGGAATCCCTCCTCTTTTTTTATATTCAGAGAAAATACAAAATTCCTCTAAACTCTCGTCGCCCCTTTGTGTCTTTGCATCTTTGCATTAACTTTTACCTTGTGAAAAGAATAATTATCAAAGTCGGACACGCGGCAGCAAATTGCCTGTGGTACAGGTGGCTAGCCCTGTCCAGCTGATGGAAACAGATGGACTAGTCTGCGGCGTCTAGATTGAAACAAAGGCTGATTTCTGACATATGGATTTACCCAAAAGAGAAAAATATCTGATACTGGTTTCATTGTCAAGCGCGTCCTTCCTCACCACATTCACCGCTTCAGCCCTGAATATTGCGCTGCCTTCCATCGGGAAGGAGCTCAACATGTCCCATTCGGAACTACAATATATAATAAGCGCATATCTGATTGTGAATGCCACCATGCTGGTTCCTTTCGGGAAACTGGCTGACATCATCGGCAGGAAGATATTCTTTATTACAGGATTCATACTTTTCCTCATCGCCCATCTTCTGGCGGCATTTGCAACAAGCGGATGGGCGTTGGTCGCCTGCCGTGGATTTGCAGGCCTTGCAGCTTCAATGTTCTTCAGCAACAATATTGCGATCCTTTCAAGTGTTTTTCCGAAACAGGAGAGGGGAAAGGCGCTTGGGGTGAACGTGTCCATTGCATATATGGGAATTACGACGGGGCCCTTCATAGGAGGCATGATCACAAGCTATTTGGGCTGGAGGGCGATATTCCTGTGTATCGTGCCTATAATCGCAGTCAGCCTCCTGATGTCGTGGACCAGGATACCAAATGATTTCAAGAAAGGCAATTTGGGCAGTTTCGATTTGAAGTCCGCCCTGCTTTATGTGCCGGCATTTCTCTTCACAATTATCGGTATTACAATGCTACCTTCTGTTTCTGGCACCATATGCACGGCTATAGGATTTACCCTCATGGTTTATTTCAGCATCATGGATTTAAAGGCGCTGAAGCCTTTCATGGGCATCAGATATTTCATAAGGAACAGGCTGTTTGTCTTTTCAAACCTGGCCAACTTCCTGCAATATCTTTCGACAAGTGCAGCAGCTTTCATGCTGAGCCTCTTTCTCCAGAACAAGGGGATACTGGGGCTTCAGGCCAAAACTGCAGGACTGGTTCTGCTTGCCCAGCCTATAATGCAGTTTATAATATCACCGCTCGCAGGTGCATTGTCGGACCGGATTGAACCACGGTACCTGGCGTCGCTTGGGATGGGGCTTTCCGGTTTTTCCCTGTTGGCATTTGCGATGTCTGGCCCTCAGACCAACGTGATCGTCATAGTTGTACTCCTGCTGGTCATGGGGGCAGGAATTGGATTTTTCACATCTCCGAACAATAATTCAATAATGAGCAGCATCCGGCCGAAAGTCTATGGGATTGGTTCTGGGATACTGTCGACGGGAAGGATACTTGGGATGTCTATGAGCATAGCGGTCACGGCAATTGTCTTCAACATATTTGAAAGCAGTGAAAGTGACGTCGCCTCCTTTATCATCAGCTTCAGGGCCGTATTTATAATATTCTTCCTAGCCTCGATCATTGGGCTGATTGCCTCATTGATCAGCGGGAAACAGGTTGCGCGCAAAACGAAGATGGAGATTAAAAATGCAGAATGAAATTATCTTTGAGCTTAATGTCAGGACACAGAAGGCAATGATTCCGGTTGTGACGGAGTTTGTAAGAAAGACACTTGAGGCGCAAAAGATCAGGGATGACTCTATTCTTGAAGGCATAGAGCATATAACTGATGAAGCGTGCTTCAACGTCATAACCCATGCTTATGAGGGAAGGGGCGATGAGACCTACAGGATAAGCCTCGAGAAATACGGCTCCCAGATAATCATGGCTATTGAGGATCATGGCCTGCCAATGAATTTTGAAAATGTCCAGGCCGGAAAACAGGAGGGCTTCGGATATAAGATCATCAAGGCTTTCGCCGACAATATAAAGTATATAAATCTGGGCAAGAGCGGGAAACGAATCGAATATATAAAGGATCTTTCGCTTCTGGAGATTCCAAAGGAACTGGCAGAAGCCTCGTCGGATGAAATAGGCCATAAGGATGAAATTGCCCCGCTTGATACGCCTCTTGAGTTCAGATTGCTGCGAAGTGACGAAGGCATAGGCCTTGCGCGTTGTCTTTACCGGGTCTATGGTTTTACATACAAGGATTTTGTCTATTATCCGGAGAAAATAAAGACCATGATTGAGGATGGCCGGCTTGTTTCCATGGTGGCTGTCAATCCGGAGGGTGAAATTGTGGCCCACCAAGGGCTGATCAAGAGCCACAGGGATTCGAAGAACGCCGAGATCGGCATGGGTGCGGTTGATCCCAGATACAGGGGCAGGAAGCTCTTTGAGAAAATAAAGGAGATCAGCTTCAACCATATCAGGCAGCAGGGGGTGGTCGGTTTGTTCTGCGAGGCGGTGACGATCCACCCGTATTCCCAGAAAGCTAATATCGCGACCGGTTCAAAGGAAACAGGGATAATGCTCGGATATGTGCCGTCCGGCAGGAATTTCAAGGGGATCAATTCAGGCGGGAACGACAATAAACGCTTTGCGACTGTTCTGATGTACAATAGGATTCTGAAGGAACCCAAGAGGACGGTCTGGATTCCTGAAGAGCTGAAGGAAGTTGCCGGAAAAATCTATGAACATGGCTCTTTCCAGAGGGTTTTTGGCGTGAGCGGGGTCAATCAGGATGATGATGAGCTGACACAGGCTGATTTCACAGTATATAATGATAACAGGCTGGCTATCGGATGTGTCAAGAAATATGGGCAGGACCTGACTGGTTATGTCGTTGGAAAAACAAAGGAGCTATGCAACGCTTCCATTGAATGCATTTTCCTGGATCTGCCTCTTTCCAGACCGGAGACGATGCGCATGTATCCTGAATTGAAGAAAAAAGGATTCTTCTTCTGCGGGATAGTGCCGGAACTTGAGGGCGAGGATTATCTGAGGGTTCAGTATCTCAATAATGTAAATATGGCAAAAGAAGATATTGTACTGGCATCGGATTTCTCAAAATATCTGCTGGAAGTCATATGGAGCGGATATGAGGGATATTATGTTAGCAACAAGAATTAATTATGTGCATACTTAAAATGTATAGTGACTATGATTCCTTTAAGGAATTTCGCGGGAAGACCCGAATCCCAGTGTGTTCTATTTACGAAAAAGGGGATATTCGCAGGAGGAAAACAGGAGAAAAGTATACAGACTATAAAATATCCTTTGATGCATCTAAAAAGGATTGGGATGATTTCAAAGGGCAGGTAAAAGACGTGATAGAGTTTTTATTGAAATATCAAGATGATCTTAAAGACCTCATGAAGACACACAGGGTAAATCATGCATGCTTGGATTTTCCGCTCTACTCGAGGCTTGACGACAAAATTATAAACCAAAATGACTATTTGCCTAGCGAGCTTATATCTTTAGCAGGAAGCCTCAACCTCAGTATTGGAATGTCTATTTATTCAAAAGAAATATTTGATACAGATGCTAACCAGACGCCTTCTCCTGACAGCGTTCCGCCGTCAGGAGAGGCTTAGAGGTCCCCTAAATAAATTG
>JANYBI010000188.1 GCA_025360875.1 Lentisphaerota bacterium | reverse complement strand
TGTGGACAACAACGACTGGGTGATGATGGGAAGGGACTGGCTTGAAAATAATCGCATATATTTCAGGAGCAACACATTTGGACTTACCTATCTTTATGCTTTCTTCATATGGCTTTTGGATGCCAGATGCTTCAACGATCTTGCCGTGCCTGTCTCCATCGTAAATTTTACTGTCATCGGCGGGGTGACCATCTTGTCGATGCTTTATATTTCCCATAGGGTTTTCAATTCCAGGAAAATCCTGCACGTGACTGGAATCATAGCCGTCCTTTTTCCGCTTTGTGCATGGATTTTCCACAAGGGAATATTTGGTCAACCGGACTTCATTGGGAAGACAATGATTTATTTTGGGCAGCTGCATCCATTTTCCCTATCGCACTGGTACCAGTCGATCCTGCTCTGCTGGAACGGAATGAGCGACAACTTCAGCATAGGTTTCGCGCTGGCTGGCTTTTCGCTGGCATTATTGATGAGACCATCCGCATATAAATATTACGTTTTAGGATTCATACTTGGTTTCGGAATGTGTCTGAGGGGAACCTCAATACTGCTATGGCCCTCGATATTCCTGCTCGACTATCATTTCAACCATAGGGATGGGAAAATGGCATTCCGGGAAATAATTACATATGGCCTGATATTCGGGACCATGGCGTTCCTGGCATATCTTCCTCAGCCGATTGATAATTTCCTGCACTATGGGCAGATGTTCCAGAGGGAAGGGGGATATTGGGTCAAGGACAGCAGAGACAACCTGTTTACCCTGTCGCCCACGAACAACATCAAGGCATTGCATTATTTCATACAGATCAATTTCAAGAGCATTCTTGCAGGATTATTCGCCTTATATTTCATAAAAGACAAGATGGTAGGGTTTTCCTTCTGGCTATGGATGGCAATTCCTCTTGTTTTCCATTCCTTCCTTATCATACACGAGATAACTCCTTTGAGATATGTCCTGCTCCTCTTTCCCTGCATATGTATTGCCGTTGGAGCTCTAATTGGATCTCTGGACAGGAGATCCCTATTGCTGTTCCTCCCGCTAGTATTCCTGAATTATGTCCTTGCCGCCCCGGAATCTCCTGGCACATATGCCCCGGTGTTCCTTGAATACAAATGGCATTTCATTGTCCCGGCAATAACGGCGGTGGCCGCATGGCTTTTATATAAAAAAATGGAAGTTCCTCTTATATATGTAATTTGTTTCACAATATTCATGCTACTATTCATTTCTGGACAATGGTGGATTGTTTTTGCAGGTCTAGTATTGTATCCGGCATATCTGTTTTATGGTGAAAGGATAAGAAAGGTAATAATACTGCAGAATTGACATCATGAAATTCAAAGACAACATAAATCTTCATCTGCTGATCATAGTAATCCTGTCGCTCACTGTCAGATTTGCTGCAGGTTTTATTGTGGGACACGGATATGAACCTCAGACCTGGGAGTATGAAAAGCTTGCGCGGAGCCTCCTTGACAAAGGGACTTTTAGCATGAACTACCGTGAATATGGTGAATATAAGGCCCTGCTTGGTCCGGGATATCCGTTCCTGACATTTTTTGTCTACAAGATTTTTGGTATAAACCATATGATAATGCTCATTGTGCAGTTCCTTCTTATGACCCTTTTTTCAGTGTCAATCTATGGAATAGCATGGATGTTTTTCAGAAAAGGGGGAATTGCCCTTATTGCAGGTGTCCTTTCAGTACTCCATCCGGGACTCATCTACTATAGTTCGGCAAACCTCCATGAATTCAACCTGTATATGCCGTTGTTCTATGGAACAATACTGACATGCATCCTTGCATGCAAAACTAATGAATGGAAGTATTTCATACTTTTCGGGTTTCTCGGAGGAACGGCAGTGCTGACAAGGGCAACGGTATTGCCAGTATTGGTGCTTTGCATGGCATTCTGCGCAATATTCCCGTTTGAGGGAATGGGAACGAAGAATGTTCTGAAGGCTTCAGCAGCTCTTCTTCTGCTTGTTCTCATCAATCTCCCATGGGTAATAAGGAACTATGAGCATTTCCACCAGTTTGTTTTTTCACAGACCAACAAATGGGAGGCTTTCTGGATAGGCAACAACCCAAATTCCTCTGGAGGGCAGTATAGGACCGACGGGACCGGGGTTCTCTCCTTGAAGGGTGCTGAAATGCAGAAAAAAATAGATGCCAACGTAAACAACGAGATAGCTGTTGAAGACATTTTCAGGGATTATACCTTCAAATATGCAAAGGAAAACCCTGAGAATTTCATAAAGGGATTGTTCAGGAAAGGATTTTATTTCTGGTGGTTCTATCCCCAGACAGGGCTTTTTTATCCTAAAATCTATCTTGTCGCATACAAGATACTATATGTGTTTCTCCTGCTGCTTACGGCAATAGGGCTGTATATGTGCAATAAGGAGAAATTATGGTGTGTTGAGATGCTTTTCCCTTTGTTTCTCATATTTGGGATATGGGGTGTCCACACAATGAACTTCAGTGAAATGCGGCACAGATGGACTGTCGAGCCGGTTCTTCTTATTTTTGCGAGCGTGTCGATATTTTTCCTTGCAGAAAAAATATATCAGTATTTCCTTGTCAGAAAACAGCCATTCAGCCATCCAATCATCCAACAATCCTTGAAATGACTTATTCCGTAATAACAGCCTGTCTAAATTCCGCCGGCACGATCAGGAGGTCGATTGATTCTGTGCTGTCTCAAAAACCCCTGCCTGCAGAATACATATTTGTCGATGGGGGATCGACCGATGCGACCCTTGAAATAATCAGGCATACGGGCGAGGATGCCGGGAAAGGCGGTCTCCCTGTCAAAATCAGGATCATCAGCCAGGAAGAGAAGACAGGAATTACAGGTGCATGGAACCTCGCTCTAAAGGAAATTACGACAGATACGGTGTTTATCCTCAACAGCGATGACTGGTATGAGCCGGATGCTGCATCTGAAGTCGAAAAGGCGTTCAATGATACTGGTGCAGACATCGTGATCTCATCCGCGTATTTCCATGGCAGCGGAGGAAAGGTCATAAGACATTGCAGGTCATTCAACCTTTTCCCATTGCTGATGCCAATTGTGCATCCCGGATGCTTCGTGAAGAAATCCGTGTATGACAAGGTGGGACTCTTCGACCAGAAGTACAGGATTTCGGCAGATTATGAGTTTCTCTACAGGTGCAGGAGCAAAGACGTGAAGTTCCATGAGATACGCAAGGTTCTAGTGAACATGGAGCTTGGCGGAACCGCGAACAGCAGCAGATCTGCTGCCAGGTCGGAGACCGTGGAAATAGGCAGGAAATATTCCAGCGTTATGCTTTTACCTGAACTTGCATATTTAGCCAGATGGTTGACAGGCCGTTGAAAAATATTTACAGGAAACGAATTTTATTGGTAATGAACTTGAACTTGAGAGTCCCGTATTCTGAGTTACTTGTCAGTCCGTGAATATACACTGCGGACGAAGATCCGCCATGCTTTTTATTTCGAATACATCCATTAGCCGCTGTAAGAGCGCGGCAAATCTTTCATGCAGCCATTTTTG
>JANYBI010000169.1 GCA_025360875.1 Lentisphaerota bacterium | reverse complement strand
AGGCGCCACGATCAATGGCATACTTTCAATGGAGGGGACCGCTACCGCAAGTCTGACAGGCTTAAGCTGCGGAGCAGCTTCCACCCTGCAATACAAGGGAAGCGGCGCACAGTCGACAGGCACTGAATTCCCAGCCGCCTGGAGTGGCAGCGGCGGCGTCATAATCGCCAATACGAGCGGAAATCCTGTCACCCTTGGCGCTGCAAAAACCATCAACGCGCAGCTGACCATAAACAACAATGCCACGCTGAACACCAGCGCCGCCGGCAACTACGCTCTTGCACTCGGTGGCAATCTTGCCAATTCCGGAACACTCACCGCCAACGCATCTGTGATTACAGTCGGCGGAAACTGGTTGAACAGCGGCACTTTCAATCGTGGAACCAGTTCAGTGGATCTTAACGGTTTAGCCGCTCAGACAGTGCAGTCAGGAGGATCCTCATGGAACATCCTGTCGGTCTCCAATGCGTCTGTCGGTGGCGTATCGTTCACCGACGGATTCACTACGGACCAGTTCCAGTGCACCACGCCCGGAGCGAACATGTTCTTCAAGGCGAACACCGGAACTGCGGACAACTATGTGATAACAGGTGCAAACGGACTACAGCTGACTGGCAGCTCCGGCTCGCTGATAAACCTTGGCAGGCTCGGAGGAACCGGCACTGACGTGTGGGTGATAAATCCCACGGATGCGGGAGGCCTATGGTCGGTCAGCTACGTCAGCGTGGCAAATTCCTCAAACATCGCATCCTTCCCGATATTGCCAATGAATTCGACCGACGGTGGCAACACTATCTACTGGTTTTCCGCCGACAGGAACAACAACGGAATTCCTGACAACTGGGAGTATGCCTACTACCACAATCTGAACATCAGCGCGACTTCTGATTCCGACAGTGACGGCATGAACACCCTGATGGAATATCTTCTCGGAACCGATCCGACGGTGCCTTTCGGAGCCACTGGGACGATCTGGGTCGACTCCTACGCCTCCTATAGCGGCAACGATGGTTCCGCCGCCAACCCATACAAATACCTTGCCGACGCCCTGGCCGCCGCGAACAACAAGACAATTGTGATGCTGAAGCCCGGAACATATACCCTTTCCAACTTCAACCTTTCAAAGGATCTGTCCATCAAAGGCGACACTCCTTTCAATACAATAATAAAAGGCCCGGCCCCATACGGTGCGACTTCCGATGCCGGCCAGATGCTGAACGTGATCCAGAACACGGCTTTCTCGCTGGTGAACTGCACTGTGACCCTCTACGGAGACCAGCAGCCGATAATCTCCTATGATGTAAACAAGAACAATAATTCGGTATCCTTCGAAAATGTGATTTTCACCGGCAACAGTACGGGATCAAAATCACTGATTGCGCCAAATGCCGATACGCAGAAGGGAACAAGTGTCTACATGTTCAACTGCCTCTTCTATAACAATACTGCGAACTTCGCAGCCGAACTGCGGGGAAATCCGCTCTACTGCCATAACAACACCGTGGTGAACAACACCGGCGGCGGGCTGCTCGTCAGCGGTACTGGCAACTCCTATGTGATGAACAGCATTGTCCGTGGAAACAGCGGCATGCAAATATCTTTCACCGCTACCGGCCCTCTTTCATCCGTAACATACAGCAATGTCCAGGGAGGCTTCACAGGTACCGGCAATATCAATTCAGCGGAAACATACCTGGACGCTGCAAATGGTGATTTCAGACTTCTTGCAGGTTCCCCTGGAATCAACAGCGGGGCCGTCTCCTTCGTGTCAAATGACATTTCCGGATTTGCGCGTCCTGAAGGCGCCGGATTCGACATGGGGGCCTATGAATACCAGTCGGCCGACAGCGACGGCGACGGGCTCACAGATGCACAGGAGATCGCATATGGGACAAATCCGAACAATCCGGACACCGACGGTGACGGGCTTTCGGACTACTACGAGATCAACACCTCTCTCACGGATCCCACCAAGGCGGATACCGATGGCGACCTTATTTCAGATGGAGATGAAATTAGCCTCGGTACAAATCCGCTAGTCTTCGACGGCCAGCTTAAGAACGCATCGCACAGGGCAGACCTGTACAATGTAGGATTTGAAGTTTCTGAAGGTTATTCCACTTCCATGACCTTCGACCAGACACCATGGGGAATGGTCGGGACATATACAGGTACCATCCAGGTTAACGATCTCGGAGCGAACGCATACGACGGGGTACAGGTGTTGACCCTCAAGGGGCTGCCTGGCCAGACGCCGGCAAGGAGCACCATAACAACCTTCGTAGAAAGGAACGATCTTTCCGAATGGTGGATTGCAACATCATTTAAGCTCCCACGTGTAAAGCTCCCGACGAACGTCGATGAGACTATGAATATCGGCGGCATCTACTTCACCGTCAATTCAAATGGTTATTTCTGCGTCTACAACGGCTCCACCAAATATTGGATGGCTGATCCGCAGGTGATACCAGGGGACACATGGATCCGAGTCTTCATCCACCGCTACCACGCCGCGAAGACCGCAGATGTGTGGCTGAGCATCAATTACGGCGCTGCAACCGAAGTCTTCACGTCCGTCCCGATCGCAGGTCCCGAACTCGACAACTATATCAGGATCAGCTTCTCGAGCGCACAGGAAAACGACGTACAGTTCGACCGCATGGACGGCTACAATCCCTCATCTCCGCCATTCTGAGGATGTTGCCAACCTTGCATGAGTTATTTCTTCATCAACACCTATTGTACAAGACTGTCAGCATATATCAGGAGAGATTTTCGCACAAAGGCACGAAGCAATGAAAATATTCTTTGTGTCTCAGTGGCTTTGTGAGAGAAAAGAATTTGAATCTTAACCCATCAAAGACTTACGGTACAGGATTGGATTTCTCAAGCAGGAAGCAGCTTGCCGCAATCCCGATCTTCCTGGTGCCGCCATCGATGGTGACGTTCACAAACTTAGCAATGGTGCCTGCGGTTCCGTATTTCTTCTCCGGAGTTACCAGATTCGGAGCGACATCGCTGTTCATTGCGATATTCGCAAGAAGTTCAAGCTGCTCGTTGGCATATAGGGAAACATCATAATCATAATCGATACCGATTTCAGCAGGATTGCTGACAGCTGATATGACGACAACCCCAACGCCTTTACCTGCAAGATTGTCCGCGACCACATTGTCAATCAGACCGTTCGCCTTGAGATTGGCGACGGCAGCGGCCTGCTTCACGGTGGCGACACGGACAAGCAGCGGGCTGGCGACAAGACCGGCAGGCGCCGTGGAAGGACCATTTCCTACAGCAGTCCCTTCAGTTCCATAATAAAGGAGATACAATCCCTCGTCAAGCTTAGATATAATTTTGACATCGTCCGCAGCAGCGGCAACAGTATTTGTCAGCCATATATCCTCATAATCGGTATTCAATAACGGACCATTGGTAAATCCCCTGCGAATGTTCATGTATTCCTCCAAACCTGCCAGAGCATCTATTGGTGTCAAGGCTCCGGCCTGGGTCTGGAGTGTTGTATCAGGGACACGGGTTCCGGCAAGATAACCCGAAAAATCAAATAGGCCGTTGGATTCCCCGGGATTCCGACGGGTCCTGACAGTCCAGCTTGCTATGTCCAAGGTCGAATCCGGAATGGTTGTGAGATAGAAGTCGAAAGTGTATTCGCCATCGGCGCTTATCTGTGTGGAATATGAGAAATTGCCCTTGGAATCGCTCTTTGTCAGCCATTTGGTAAGGCCTGTCAGCGGATCCCTTACCCCAACTACCAAACCTGCAATTGCAGTTCCAGTCTCGTCCTGGATCACTCCCTTGAACGCTGCAGTGAAAGGCACAGTCTGGTCATCTGCCGGAACTGCTGTGAGGAATATTCCGGTGGCACCATAATACGTGGCCGAGAACTGGACATTGACATATCCTGCCGCATCTGCGCCATAGAGCAGGATATACCATCTGCCTTCCGCTGGATTCGTAACTGTAAGCGTCTTTCCTCCTCCAGTCAGCTCCTTGCCCTTAGCATAATAGCTCTTGGTCGTCGGATACGAATCCAATTTTGCAAAAAGATCGCAGTTACCGGTACCGTTCTCCACTTTTGCGACAAGCCTGGACATGCCAGCAGGAACATCGATATAAAAGATCTTTTCACTCTTGTAAACTGGATTTGTTTCGAAAACTGCAGGATCGCCTTTCTTGAATTCCGTGGACGCGCCAGCCCTGTAACCGGTTTTCGAGGCGCTGAGAGAACTCTCAAGCGTAAGAGGATCATTAAACGCCTTAACGCAGTACATGTATATCTGGCCTACATCACCTGTGCCATCATTAAAAGACAATTGCGCGATGTTTGAAGCCCCGACGACAGCAACCCACAAATCACTCGACGAAATCCTCCTGTAGACAGTATATGAGGTCGCCGTCGGAACTTCGCCCCATGTTATACTCACCTTGTCTGAAGACCCGTTGCTCACGGATTTGAGACTTGGCGTCGCGACTTTGTTGACAGTGTCTTTCGGATATCCGCCATCGGACAAACTGAAGTCGCTTGTATATTCATCCAAAGTGTCGGTGTTGATATATTTCGCCTTGATCCAGTAGTAAGTCTTCCCGACAACTCCTTCATCATAATATTCCGAACTTGTGACCGGCGATGCGCTGGTGTCATATTGGGCGGCTGTATTGACATCATCCGTCGAGGAATACCATATTTCATATTCCGTAGCGCCGGCAACAGCTGTCCAAGTTATCTTCACCTTGTCATAGAATGTCCCGTCGCTGGCAGTAACACCTGAAGGGCCTACGGTCCTGATGGTGCCGGTGTCGGTCCTGCTGTCGGACTTGCCATTGTCGTTCTGCGCCTTCACCCAGTAATAATATGGAGTTCCAGGCTTTGGATCCGCAGCACCCAAATCATCATAGGCATAGGTTTTAGTTAAACTGTCATACGGTACCGTGGCCAGCAGATCCAGTTCATTGAAAACGCCAGAGGTGTTCCTGTATATCCTGTAGGAAGTCGCGCCGGAAGCGGTAGACCAGGACAGAGTTATCTTATCGAAATATTTCAGCTTTGAAGCAGTGAAGGAAGATGGCGGATTTGGAATCCTGGATATGTATCCGGAATTATACGCGCTGAATTTGCTTGTACCCAACCCGTTCAAAGCCTTGATCCAATAATAATAAGTGAGATCCTTGTCCAAGAGGTTGCTGGAATTGGAAATATCGATGTAACTGTTGTCTGAAACTTCCGCTATCTTCAGCGCCATGGAACTCACATTGCTTGTGCCCCTCCAGACCTCATATGATGAAGCCCCTTCGGAAGCTGTCCAGGAAATAAGGATCGAATCCGCATATGTGCCGTCACTTGCCAGAGGTAATGTCGGAGCAGGAGGTGTAGCATTGAAACATTTCGCACGCAGAGAAAGACCGGAATAGTCGGTGTTCGCATACAGGATGATATCATAAGTGCCTGACGGATTTTCTATCCTTACCGTCTCATTGTTCGTAGCCTTCACACCATAGACTAGAACCTGTCCGCCCTGCTCTACAGATAGGTCGCAGTCGCCGGTCCCACCACTTGTCCTGATTTCCAGCAGCTTTGCGACGGGCGAAAGCACGGGGACAGTGAACGTAAATCTCCGCGTAGTACCGATCGTCCCGCTGATTTTGGACACTGCAACCCCGTTCGACAGATCCTTCACAGGAGTGCCGTCGTCAATCCATCCCTGCCGCGAATTGCTGAAATCGCTCGATTTATTGTCCCCTGTCCCGCTACGGCTCCTGACCCAGTAGTAATAGTGTGTTCCCATTTGGGCGGTATCATCATCAGTACTCGTTGATGCTCCTCCGTCAACATTCTTCAGGAATTCCGTAAGATCAGGAGAGTTATCCTTTGAGCGGTAGATATCATAGGAAACAGCAGGAGCTCCAAGGGGACCGATCTCCCAGATGAGATGAACCGAGCCGGCCAAGTCGTCGGAAGCCGAGATAAGATTCGGTCTCTCGGGTACATCATTCAGCACGCTTATGTTGAGATCTACAGCATTGAATGCCGCATACCCGTAGAGCAGGACATACCATT
>JANYBI010000166.1 GCA_025360875.1 Lentisphaerota bacterium | reverse complement strand
TAACCACAGAGATACAGAGTTTAAAATACGAACATCCAACATCGAACATCCAACGTCGAATAGGGAGACATTAGAAGACAGGAGTCGGTACGGGGAAAAGATATTCTCGCACAAAGGCAAAGAGTTTTAAGTGTTAAGTTTTAGGTTTTAGGAAGAGAAAGAATTTAGAAGATAGTATTCAGAAGGTTTATGAGCGTGCATACGCTCTTTGGAGTGCGACACCCAAAGATCAATATTCATCTCTGATGACGATTGAATATTCCTGCT
The DNA here is from genome assembly GCA_025360875.1 of Lentisphaerota bacterium. Lineage (GTDB taxonomy): Bacteria > Verrucomicrobiota > Lentisphaeria > Victivallales > GWF2-50-93 > GWF2-50-93. The sequence continues at coordinate 4,739 of JANYBI010000166.1, read as the reverse complement.
AAACGCTGAAGGCGTTGTAATGATATAGCCTATGGTTTCAACCATAGGTAATGTATTAAAAAATAGCAATTCGCCCTGAAGGTGGCGAAACATATCCTTCCGTCCCTGCAGGACGCATCATTTTTCCATGTTTGACCTATGGTTGAAACCATAGGCTATATTCCTCATATCCCTTCGGGATAAAGAGAAAGCTTCATCTTTCGTCTTTTGTCTACTGAATCTTGACTTCTCTCCCGCCACTCTCCCGCCACTCTCCTTCGCCGATTCTCCGTTTCACCGTTTCTCCCATACTCCGATACTCCGGTTCTCCGACACGCCGTTATCTGCCTGCTGCCATCTGTTTTATTAACGGCGCCAGCAATCTTGGCCGGTTGTGCGGGCTGATCAGGTAGACGCCATCCATGTCCCCGGAAAGATTTTCCAGGAGCTGTGCGCAGGAATCGAGTCCGGCTTTTTCCTGGTCTTCCTTGTTCGGCAGGGAACTGAGCTGTTTGAGAATCTGTTCCGGGATGCGTATGCCGGGCACTTCGTTGTGCAGATATAGCGCGCTCCGCGCCGAAACGAGCGGGAAGAATCCGAGGAACACGCGCAGTCCCGGTATCCTGGTCAGTTCCAGGACTCGGCGGGCGTGGTCGGGATCGAAGACCGGCTGTGTCATCACGAAACGTGCGCCTTCATCGACTTTCCTTTGCAGGCGCTGGAGCTCGGTTTCCAGGTTGCGGGCGCCGGAATTGAAGGCGACGCCGATGGAAAAGTCGGTTTCACCTTTCAGCGGGGCGCCGGAATGGGTGACGCCGCGGTTCATGGTCGCGAGCAGGCGGGTGAGCAGGAACGAGTTCAGGTCGAACACGCTTTTGCCCTGGCCGGCGGATGCCGACAGCGGATCACCTGTGAGCGCGAGCACTGCCCGGATGTCCAGGGCGTGCATGCCCATGAGGATTGACTGTATCCCGAGCAGGTTATGGTCGCGGCAGGTCAGGTGGCAGATGGCATGTGTCCCGAGTTCGCGGCGGATTATGGATGCCAGAGCCAGGTTGCTCATTTTCAGCGAAGCCAGCGGATTCTCCGCCATGCTGATCGCCTGGGCCCCGGCGGCGACCAGGAACCGCGCATCTTCAACTATGCCTGCAATCGCCAGGTTCGGAGGCGGATCGATTTCCGCAATCACCGGATGCGGCATGTTCAGGCTGTCCAGGAACGCGCCGCCCTTGAATGGCGCAGGCGTGACGGATGCGGGTGTCTTGACAGGTGCCGCAGCGGTGGCCACCGGCGTGGTGCGGACTGTTGTCAGCGCCAGTACCATTGCCCGTACCATTTCCGGGTTGGTTCCGCTGAAACCGCCGACGATCCGGACGCCGGCTTTCGCCAGGCGCACAGCAGTATCGCCCATATATGAAGGTGAAGCCATGTAGATCAGACGTCCGCCTTCCGTGGCCTCGGGATAACCGGCATTGGGATGGGCGGCAAGAGGTTTTCCTGTGGCGGCTGCGGCAAATCGTTCTGCCGCTTTTACGGTCGCCGTGATGCTCTTTCCGCCGTTGACGCCAATCACATCGGCGCCTGCCTCCACCAGCCGTGACGCGGAAATCTCGACGGTTTCGCCGGTCTCGCAAAGTCCGTTCTCGGAAAAGATCATCTGTGCGAGAATCGGAATTCCGGGTCCGGCGAGACGTCTTGCTTCCTTGACCGCGAACGCAAGTTCCGCCGGATTTGTTAACGAGACAAACTGGATGGCGTGGACGCCGCCCTCAAGCAGCGCGCCGATCTGTCCGGCGTACGCTTCACGAATCGAAAAGATGTCCCAGTCCTCGTCTATGTCAAGTTTCAGCGGACCTACCGCACCGGCAACGAACGCGGTCTTGCCTGCGCTGGCCAGTGCGAGTTTCGCACCGGCGAGATTTATTTCACGCATCTTCTCGGCGAGACCAATGCGGCCCAGACAGAAGAGATTTGCACCGGAAGTGTTCGTGGCGATCAGCGTGGCACCCGCATCGGCGAACTCGCCGTGTAGCCGGCTGATAAGGTCCGGACGGGAAATATTGAGAATGTCAGCTCCGCGCGAAAGATCGCCGCCTGCGTCACGGATGCAGTCCTCAAGCGTGAGACAGCTAACGACGAATCCGGACTTGAGATAGTCGAACAGTGGTTTGCCCGTATCGGCCATGGTAATCGCCTGCCTATGAGTTTAGTTTCAATAAAAGATAAGCTAGATTACGAAAGAATCAATTATCGGGGAGGAATCAAAGATTATCTCGCGCAGCGACGCAGAGCCGCAGAGACACCAAGAATCTTTCACCACGAAAGGTTTCCTGCTGTGCAGGAATATTTTACAGGATTAGAACTCCGCGTCGCTGCGTCGCTGCGCGAGAAGTATATGTCTTTTCTTCAGCCTAAGGCTATATTAGGAAAAACAAGGAATAAAAAAATGCTGCAACATCGGATTCTTCCACGGACTGACCTGGAATGTTCTTCAATCTGTCTCGGGACGGCCGGCATGGGATCGGCTATGCCGCGCGATCTCTCTTTCAGGATGCTGGACGCGTTCCTTGAGGCGGGCGGGAATTTTCTGGATTCGGCACGTGTCTACGCGGACTGGCTCCCCGGAGGAGCTTCGGCCAGCGAGAAAACCGTTGGTTCGTGGATGAAGGAAAGGAATGTCAGGGACAAGATCGTTGTCGCCACCAAGGGAGCCCATCCGCCGCTCTCGGACATGTCAAAGTCGCGCATGTCGCACGCGGAAGTGGCAGTTGACATTGACCTGAGCCTGCGCTGTCTGCAGTCGGACGTTATCGATCTTTATTATCTGCACCGTGACGATCCTTCGGTTCCGGTCGAGGAGATCGTGGGATTCCTGGACGGTTTTACTAAAGAAGGAAAGATACGATTCTACGCATGTTCTAACTGGGGTACGGACCGGATCGCTGCGGCTGCGAAATTCGCAAAGGAGAAAGGAAGTCGGGGATTCGTTGCCGTACAGAACCTGTGGTCGCTGGCGGAACCGGCGCCGGGCGGCATCACTGACCAAACCCTCCACACAATGGACAGCGAGACGATACAGGTCTGCAGGAATTTCGAGATATCCGCGATTCCCTATTCATCGCAGGCGGGAGGATTTTTCACGAAACGCGCCCTCTCAAAAGAGCTCAAGTATGATCCGGCGCGCAAAGGTGTCTATGAAACGGAACAGAACTATTCGCGTCTGAAGACGGCTGTACGCATTGCAGAAAAGCACGGGGTAGGGGTCACGGCAGTAGTTCTCGCCTATCTCCGGTGCCAGCCGATCGTGACAGTTCCCATAATCGGTCCGGGCAGCCTGGACCACCTCGAAGACTGTCTCCGCGGCTCCGGACTTATCCTGACGGCTTCTGAGCTCGATGAATTTCCTCTTTAACGGAGCGCGGGTTTTCCTCCTTCGAAGGACAGGTCTAGTCCGCGGCATTCTTTCTTTGGAGGGTATCCCACTACTTTGGGCTACGAGGGACAGGCGAAAACCCGCCCTCCGTTATCTTAGAACTCCACACTGTTCCGATACTATTAGTAATTGAAAAGCATGGGAAAAATAGACTTGGAAGATAACAGGAACAATAAATTGGGTTCATTGCCGTGGAGATTTGGGATCGAACCAGAAGTCTGGCCGTTCCGACAGGAAATCCTCCAGCGGAATCCCGCCTCTCCCGACAAGCAGTCTGCTATAGGCTTCAAAATGTTTTTCAAATTCCTCCAGGCCTGGAAGTCTTTCCTTTTTTGCTCCGCTCTTCACTTCTATCAACACAACTCTTCCGCCTTTGACAAGGATGAAATCAACCTCCCTGATTCCGGCATTCCAGTAATAAAGCCCGATATCAGTTCCTATTATGCTGTTTAAAAGATGTCCTCCTACGGCGGATTCCACCCATCTGCCCCATTTGTCCGGGCTGTCTGAAATCTCCTCCGGAGAAAATTCCGACTGGCTTGTCATGAGCGCATTGTTCATCACCATCAGTTTCGGACTCGAGGATTTCCTGCGCAGATGATGGCCGGCATACTTCTGGATTCCGGTGATGAAACCCGCCTTCGACAAAAGCTCCAGATAATGCGCGACTGTGACAGTATTTCCAGCGTCCTGAAGCTGTCCGAGCATCTTCTGATATGAAAGTATCTGCCCCGAATAAAGACATCCGAGCTCGAAAACCCTTCTGAGAAGTGCAGGCTTGTCTACCCTGGTGAGAAGAAGGATGTCACGTGAAATGCCTGTTTCGACAAGCGACTCCCTGATATAGTTTTTCCATCTTGGGCGGTCATTGACAAGCTTCACCGAGCCCGGATATCCGCCGAACAGGACGTATTGCGTGATGTCCCATCCAAATGCAGTTTTCATTTCCTGATAGGACCAGTGCCGCACATTGATGACTTCAAAACGTCCCGCCAGGCTTTCAGTCAGCCCGGCGCTTACTCCGAGCGGGGAGGAGCCGAGAAGCATCAGTCTGACATTAAGATTCCGGAACGTGTCCTCATCCCAATATTTCTTGACAGTTTCCGCCCAGCCTGTGATTTTCTGGATTTCATCAAGGACAAGGAGCACAGGACAATCACCAGACTTGGCAGATGCGATTCTTGCATTCTCCCACTGCTGTCCAAGCCATGAAGCATCCTTGAGAGCAGGTTCATCTGCGGAGGCATATACTGACACCATGCCGCAGCTATCCAAAAGCTGTTTAACCAAGGTAGTCTTGCCGGTCTGGCGTGGTCCTGCTAAAACC
>JANYBI010000096.1 GCA_025360875.1 Lentisphaerota bacterium | reverse complement strand
AGCGTGTGCAACCTGTTGAATGCAAAGACACACTAAAGTTGTGAACTCCAACGGGTTTGTTTCCGCAACAACAGTTTTTCGTATTTTTGAAATCAGCTCATGTCTTTGTATTTGCCTATTTCTTGTTTTCGCTTGCGCCGGAAATTACCTTTGCCGCCAGTTCCGCCATTTTCGCGTAACCCTTGTCGCTCGGATGCAGCCAGTCGCTCTGATATTCATTTTTCATCTTTGCCGGAGAAGCCGGATCGAAGAGCGCCATGTCAAAATCGATTACCTTGTCGGCACCGCTGGATTTCCTTATCCAGTTGTTGATGTCCTGGCGGAGTTTTTCCATGTCCGGATTATCATCGAATTTCTTGTGTCCGCCTGCGGGCAGAAGTGTGCCGACAAAGACTTTCAATTTCTGTTTCTTCAGATTTTCAACCAGCGGGCCAACTTTCGAGGTGTAATCCGAAAGCTGCTTTGTCGAGCCTGAAACAATGTCGTTTATCCCCATGAGGAAAACAACCGTGTCCACGCCTTTGAGCGAACCAATTACGCCCGGCCCCCCCCCTACAGCCCACTGGACCATGTCGCCGTTGACCCCGAGGTTCAGCACCGGACGATCAAGAATTTTGGCAAGCTGGTCAGGATAACGCTGTCCGCTGTTTGGCGTCGAGCCATAACCATGCGTGATCGAGTCGCCGTAACAGACGATGCTTGGCCGATTGTCTGTCGTGAAAACATCGATCCTTGACAGGATTCCGACCCGCGATCCCTTGGTTTCACCGGAGAAGCTTTCCTTGTCGTCCGCGCCTTTCGCCTCGCAGAATCCGATGTCGACATCATAGGCATATGGCATTTGGGATGACAAGTAGGAATCCTGGACGTACCATGTCCCGCGCTTGATAGGTATTTCCATTTCATCAGACCATGCCTGCGTACCGGTGGTAAACGAAACTTCAGGTTTTCCTCCGAAGAGAATCGGATATCGGGAGCCTGTCACCTTGCCCTTGTCATCTGTGCCGCGGACCAGGAAAATGTGCTCGAGCTGGACATCTGTCTGATGGCATCCTGACACTTCTATCTTCACTTTGGTGCCGTCAAATTGCATCGGTGTCCGGGACCGAATTACCGAGCCGGGACCTTTCAACCAGACATCCTTGTAAGCCCCGCAGAACCCGCGTTTCACAAAAGCCGTCTTCCATTGGCCTTCGTTAGCCTCTTGGGCCGACAACGTCAGGATGCAGAAGAGAGAGACCATTGCGAACAAGATAAGTTTGCGTGATAAATTCCTCATTTCTCCAGCCTTTTTAGTATGTTGGGCTTTCCTGTCCTGAGCTTGTCGAAGGAAGCCCGACAATTAATTTTATTTATACATAATCTTGGCGATTGCGCAGCAATCTTTTGGAGTGCGCGGTGTCAGCCGCGCTTTTGAATACTCTCAAAGCGGCGTTTACACGCCGCACTCCGAAAGACGCTACGCGTCAAAACAAAATATTTTCAATCAAACCTTCCTCATCTCAAGCCGGACTTTTCCGGGCGCACACTGCCGCTCCTCGAAGATCAGCAGTTCGTTGTCTTCTTTCAGCCACGTTTTCGGCACATGGTAATATCTCTGCGTCGGCTCTCCCTGCGGACCGAGATAAAGCCCGTCAAGCTTCTTGTCCTGCCACTTGTCGTCGGCGCCGTATCCGTTCCCTTCGATAAGCCAGTGGCGTCCCAGCGCATGTCCGTTGATGAAAAGCATTCCCTTGCCAAGCCCTGTCGCATCAATGCGGAAATTTGTATTCGAACTCAAAATGTTTTTGGAAATTCCAATTTTCGCCAGGAACCAGACACAGCCTTGCGAATTTCGCAAACCGTCCTGCCATTTTACCGAAGACGTGCGAGATGGAAGAGCAAGCTTTTCTCCGACGAGGAAAGGGCGCATCCGCCATCCTCTGATCGAACGTCCGTCGCAGATCGCCTTTCCCCAGATCCCCTTGCATTCGGTATTCATCGGCGCACCTAGCATCCAGTCGCCCTTCACCATGCCGATCGCGGAAGCCAGTATGTCGAGGCGATGGTTCCCTTTCGTGGAACTGAAGGCGAACGGCTGAGCATATTGCCCGACGTCCAGTTCAAGCATATTCGCTTTTTCTCCGGCGTTCTTTTTTGTTTTCGACGTAGATGTCGGGCCACGGTTTTCGAGGAACGGAGGCTGTGAGAAACCGACAGGCTTGCCGTCGATGAACACCGACATGACATCGGCGCAATGGCTGAGTTCAAGAATGTGGTTGCCGTTTTTCTCAAGCTTTATTTCAGCGCTGTACCAGCAGTAGTCCGTCCTGTCATGTGTGAGCGAAAGCTGCTCGATCGGTGCCGCCGATGATATGGCATCGTCTGTCCTTTCAGAGGGGCGTGGTTCAGCCCATGAGCGCCAGCACGATGGAGACGGAAGAGTCTTCCATCCGGCCGGGCGATAAGATGTGTACAAAGAAGAATAGTTCTTTTCAGTATCGAAGAGAATCTTTCCGTCCTTATCTGTGACAGTTGCCCTGAATGGTGACTGGCGGCATTCGACGGTGAGCGATTTGTTTCCATGCTTCCAGGTTGCCGAGAGAGTTCCGTCGCCATTTCTGCGAACTTCGCATTTCCCGTCGAGCAACGTCCCGGAATGCGCGTTGAGCATCTTGTGGAGCTGCGCCAGGTATCGGCCCTTGAGGGCAGGGGAACCGTACTCGTCGAGCAAGCCGTCAAAGTCGTAGCTGGTCGTCTGCAGGTACATGCTGGTCCTGCCGAAATTAGTTCCGCCGTGGAACATGTAGTAGTTGAAACCGGAACCGCCGTTGGCTATGAAGGAGAGGATATGGCTGGCGATGTTGCGAGGATCGCGGAAATGCTTCTGGAAGCCCCAGGTGTTGTACCACGATGGCCAGAGCTCGGTCCAGATGGCGGGCAGCCCCGGATGCTCTTTCCGGAATTTCCGCATCCTGTCGGACGAGATTGAAAATCCGTTGACAGTCTCGATCGCCCCCTCGGCACCGCCTTCGCACATGATTATCGGGACATCCACGCCGAGCTTTTTAGCCAGGTCCCCCATCCAGGCGATATAGCGCTGTCCGTCCTCGCCATATCTTTTTGCGACATTCGCATATTCGTTCTCGACCTGGACGAGGATCACAGGGCCGCCATTGCTTGCGAGATACGGGCGGAATTCGGACACGAGATGCCTGAAATATTTTTCGACACGATTCATGTAAGGCGCGTTCCAGGTGCGGATCGTGATGTCTGGCTCATCCCGGAGATACGGGGCAAATCCGCCATAATTCCATTCGGCACAGCAGTATGGACCTGCCCTCAGGATGACGTCGAGATCCCTCTCGGCGCAGAGGGCCAGGAAATGGCCGAGGTCGCGGTCTCCTGAAAAATCGTAGACGTCCCGTTCCGGCTCATGCCAGTTCCAGAACACATACGACGCGATGCAGTTCAGCCCAAGCTCCTTCGCGTTGTCGAGGAGGACTGGCCAGAGTTCCCTGGGGGAACGCGCGTAATGTATCTCCCCGCTGACAAGCAGCCTGTGCCTGCCATCGACAAGAAATGCGCGTTCGTCAAAAGATACTTTCCTTGAAGCAATATTTTCTGCTGGCATAAGATCCTATTTTACTTATTAATTAGAGAAGTGAATGTCCAACATCCAACAAGGAATGTCCAATATCCATTGAATTCAAATCTGGGAATTTACCGATTATTGACTTCATCATTGGATATTCCTTGTTCATTATTGGATATTGAAATTTTCTATTTTGTCCGGAACTCCCATTCTCCCCAGAGATTCGGGCTGAGCATGGCCTCGCTCGGGATATCCGCCGTGATTCCGGTGGCCTTGTTGGACCAGTAGACACGCTGGAGCGTCTGGAATCCGTTGCCGCGCAGCAGGCCGAGATCGGCCTTGAGCTTCTTCAATCCAACCGGATTGAGCCCCAGGACTTTGAGCGGAATGGAAAATTCAAAATCCCCTTCAACTCCCGCCAGCTTAACCTGATCGCTTACATCCTCCACCTTGTCGAAATATACCGTGCGCCACGGCGAGGAAAATGGGACGCGGTCCTTTTCCGCAGTGCCGGGAACGACTGCACGGTACAATACTGCAACCGTCTTGCCTGTCCCGGGCCCGTTCGAGGGATTGCTGGCCTGGGTGACCAGCAGGCGCAGATCTCCTATGGCCGGGTCAACCCTTTTCGGATCAGCCGCGGGATTTGTAGAAAGCATGAGGTCGAGGGCTCCGCCGGTCTTGAAAGCCAGATTGAGATTTTCCATTTTATTGCGCAGGAGCTCCTTGTCGGCGGTGCGATATGCGACAAAAAGCCTGTCTCCCGAGATCGCCACTGCAGCCTGCACATCGTATGGCTTGCTGTTGCTGTTGAACCAGGCTGCAATCCCGCGTTTGTCTACGGACGCCCAGTCGCTTTCTTTCCATTCATCAAGCTTCCCATCTACGGCTGGAGCAGTCTTCATGGTCGAAACCTGCAGGATCTTGCGTCCCTGTGCCGCCTGGCGGACAGCCTCCTGGACAGTGAAATATTCCTGCGCCTTCTTCAGATCAGCTTCAGTCACCTTGACTTCGCTGTCAGGCATTCGCTGTATGGTCTCAAGCCCATCAACGCGGACAAGGCTTGTCCTGCCTCCATCTACGATATAGACCTTGCCGTCCTTCGTCTGTGTGATAGAAGGCCAGAAGTTTTCATCGCTTGGTGTCACATCGTTCAATTTCATGCCGCGTTCGGCAACCGGCATCGACCATGAAATTCCCTGTCTCACATCCTTGAAGAGGGTTGCGACGAAAAGTCCGTCGACAGACATGAGGAACATCGGCCCCATGTTCCCGTTAATGCACCATAGCGGACCTGCATCGCTGTTGGGAGGTGTTATGAAATCACCGAGCAGGCGTGTCGTGCCGATCAGCATTCCGGGCCTGTCAGGCACCTGCGCCTCGTGCGAGGCGTGGAGGCCCGGCCACGGATCCGGATATGACCACTTCGGTTCACCTTTGAAGACTCCTGCAACCGACAGTGGCGAGTATGGTTTCGGCACTGCTGTAAGAACAGTCCACCCGTCCGGAGTTACAAGCGCCTGGTCGCCGCCTGAAGAATAGGGAAACTGGACGTCCTTGGCAAGAACTTCTCCTGAATCGATATTGTAGATTGGTGCGCCGCCGGCCGTGAATTTGGCAGCAGGGAAACGGATTGCCTTTTCATTCACTCTTGATAGGACAGCGGATAGGTCCGACATGATCACGACTCCGCCGGAGCCTCCCTTGATAATCTTGACTTCATCCGGCTGCGGCTGTCCGTCATCGTTCATGTCG
>JANYBI010000054.1 GCA_025360875.1 Lentisphaerota bacterium | reverse complement strand
TCCGACAAGGGCAAGCTTACGTTGCGCGAGTATGTCATTGACACGGAAAAAGTTTTGGGGACAATGCCGGTGCGGGTGAGCATCCCGAAAGGCGCCTCACGCTTCACGATTCTTATCGAAGACCAGAACGGAAAGAGTGTCCGTACACTGGTCGCTGATCGTGATCCTGCAGATTATGTCGTAAAAGGAAAAGACAAGGATGGAATGCAGACGGTCGAGGTCAAATGGGACTGCCTCACCGATTTCGGAAAACTGATCCAGCCCGGGACATTCAAGGTGCGCGGCCTTGTCCATAACGGGCTGTCATCGGAATATGACATGTGCTTCTACAATCCCGGTACTCCGCCGTGGCAGGTCAAGGATGGCAGCGGCGCCTGGGGCGCGGACCATAGCGCGCCGGTAGGCGTGGCGGCAGCAGGGGACTGGACTTTTGTCAGCTTCGAAGTTCCAGAAGGCGGAAGCGGCGTCATCGGAATAGATCCGGCAGGTCTGAAAAAATGGGGCGACCGCCGCGGCACGCTCAAGCTTGCTGGCGATGATAAATATGTCTACGCATATGTCACCAGCTGGTACACGAAGGAAACAATCTGCCGCTACGAACTGAAGACCGGAAAGACTGCGGCCTTCGTCCTCGACGGCAAAGAACGCACATTCGACCTCACGCTGAAGGAAATCCTCGGCGAGGATAATCCTGGAAAACTTACCGGCATAGCAGCACAGGGCGGCAAGCTGGCAATCGCGCTGGATTCAGGAAAAATCGTCGTCCTTGATGCCGGATCAGCCGCGGTGATGAAAAAATTCCCCGCCGCCAATCCTGGTGACCTTGCATTCTCGCACGACGGAAAACTTTATGGCGTGGTGGACGGCAAAATCTGCGCCATCGACACAGCTTCCGGAGCGGCTTCGCCAATTCCCATTTTCGGTTTGGGAACAATCTCAGGACTGGCTGTCGATAACGACGGTAACATTGTAGTCGCCGATATCGGTCCCGACAGCCAGGTGAAGGCTTTCAGCGCCGACGGCAAACCTGTTTACACCTGCGGGAAAAAAGGTGGACGCGCCATCCGCGGCCCGTTCGACGAACAGGCTATGGTGAAGATGAGTTCAGTTGCAGTGGATGCCAAAGGCCAGATATGGGCGGTTGAAAGCTGGAACTATCCGCGCCGCGTTTCGGTATGGGTTCACCCTTCGGCAGGCTCAGGGCAAGGGGATGGAAAACTGGTACGCGATTACCTCGGCAACACAGGATATTCTGGAACAGGATGCTTCCTCCATGACCAGGATCCCATGCTCGGATACTGCGGTCCGCTCGAATTCAAACTTGACAAGAAAGCCGGGACCTGGAAACTGAACCAGATCCTATGGGTTCCTGACGAAGCAGCCGGTGAAAACTTTATTGTCTCCACTAGTTCACACTTGGGGCCGCAGCGTTTTACCGCGAATATCGCAGGCAAGGCGAGGGAATATTTTTATATCCACGACATCGGGCATGTGATCTTCATGGAGGCCGACGGGAAATGGAGGCCTGTGGCAGCGATATGCCTGGCGGGACAGGCGCAGGGCGCACTGGCCCACGATGGAAAAGTCCAGAAGCCGCTTTCCGGCGAACTTTCCGGACTCAACGCGTACGACATCATCATCTGGAACGATGCCTACGGCGACGGCAAGATCCAGCGCGCCGAATGCGAAGTCGTACCCGCGAAAAAACTGGCTGACGATAAGAACCGTGGAGAAGCGGCATTCTTCTTCGGCAACGGCTGGGGTGGCCGGATAGACACCAAGAACCTGATAATATATGTTGACGGGCTGACTGCGTTCAAGCCGGAAATCAAGGCCGACGGCGCACCCGTCTATTCAACGAAATCATCTGTCAAACTTCCAATCGACGAAAACGGGGATCTCGTTCCGGTGCCTGATGAGAACCGCCTCCTCTGCCTGAGCTTCAAGGGGTACGCCGCCGCAACTAGCGGACTGCTCGGGATCGACCTCGGCAAGAATGAAGTTCAATGGGCATATCCGAATCCCTATCCTGGCGTGCACGGCTCGCACAACGCGACAATGCCGAAGCCGGGCCTTGTGATCGGGCCCTTGAAGATCTGCGGTGTCGCGAAGATTGACGACAAGATAGGGAATGTCCTTCTCATGCGCGGAAATCTCGGTCAGGATTTCCTGTTCACAACTGACGGGCTTTATGTCGGCGCAATGTTCCAGGATGGACGTCTGCCCTGTGAAAGCCTTCCGGAAAAAGAAAGTCTGCTCAAGGGAATGCCTATGGACAATTTCTCGGAGGGCGGCGAACCTTTCAACGGCTGGTTCGGAAAACAGTCCGACGGGAAAGTCCGTCTTACAACCGGGATGGCCAGGGAGGCATGCATGATAATGCAGATCAACGGTCTTGAGACGATAAGGCGTTTTGACGGAGGGCAGATCTCCGTGGATATGCCGATGATCGTGAAAGCCGATCAGGAGAATGCCGCCCGCGTCGCAAAGAAGGACGAGGCGAAGGTTTACTCGATCAAGCCTTTTGCCAAGCCCCCTGCCCTAAACGGCAATCTCGGGGAATGGAAAGATATTCCTGAACTGAAAGTCACCCGCGAAGGTCTACCTGACAACGCGAAGGTTAAAATGGCATATGACGCGAACAATCTGTATGTATGCTATGAAGTATCAGACAGTTCTCCCTGGAAGAACGAAGGCAAGGATATTGCGCGGCTGTTCAAGACGGGAGATTCTGTCGACCTCCAGCTGGACGTGAGGGCTGGCGCCAAGAAACATGCGAATCCTGAAGAGGGCGACATCCGCGTGGTGTTCGCACAGCTCGGGGGGAAACCTGCCGCAGTGCTGATGGCTCCTGTCGACAAGAAGGCATCACCGCAGGCTAAGAAGAGCTATTCCTCGCCGGTCGGCACGAAAGTCTTTGATCGGATCGAGGCTATAGCCGATGCCAAGGTGAACGTGAAGGTTGAAGGCAACAGGTACATTGTCGAGGCGGCGCTTCCGCTGAAATCGATCGGGCTCGATCCGAAACCCGGGATGAAGATCCGCGGCGATGTCGGCTTCATCTCGTCCGACGCCAACGGTCTGATCAACACGGCGCGCACATACTGGGCGAACAAGCAGACCAATCTGGTGAATGACGAACCGATCGAGAGCTGGCCCACTCCGGACACCTGGGGTGAATTCAGTTTCGAATAATAAGAAAAAACATAGAGTATATGGAGCAGGTTGCAGCGCAACCAAACGCCACGATTTAACCGCGGAGAACGCTGAGAATGCGCAGAGAACGCAAAGAAAATAAAGAATGACTCAGCGCGCTTTGCGATTTCCTCTGCGTACTTTGCGGTTAAGTTTTAAAGGAGACAAATGCAGAAACCGTTTTATATCGATGATGTCGGCGCCCTGCGGGAGAAGCTCTCCCGGGCAAAGAAAAATGGAACGCTGATGGGACGTGTCTGGGATTCGGTGTTGCGGCGATCACGCAACGCACCGGAGCAGTTCCCGTGGTTCACGCCGTTCACGGCGCTCGTGGCCGGGGAGAAGAAGGACATTGAGAACGCGAAGGACGCTGTCCGCCGCTATCTTGCCACGCTGGAGCCGCAGACGTTCGGGATGGGACTGCAATTCCATTTCTGGTGTTTTGCTTTCCCCCATGCGCGCTGGTCGCTGTATTTCCACTGGCTGAGCACGATGGGCGTCTGGGATGCCGGCGAGGAGAAACAGATCCGCGAGGAACTGTTGAAATTCCAGTTCATCAATTTCTTCTATGGCATGCGCACGAAACCGGAACCGGAATGCGTCGACAACCAGACGATGTCGCTCTGTTTCAGCAACGCGCTGCTCGGACATCTGTTCAGTGAAAGCGCGATGGCGAAGCGGATGTATGAAGATGGCATCCGGCGTCTTCCTTCGCTCATAGGCGGAATCCCGACGTCAGGATATTCCGGCGAAGGCAGCACATATATGGATTATGTTGTCGGCCCGTCCATTCCTTACATAGTGGAACTTCTTGAGCGGACAGAAGGGGGCGAGTGGTTCGCCAAGTCCCTTCCCCCGAATGGAGGCAGCGCCGAGAACGTATGCAGGATGATATCCCGCGAATGGATGTCGAATGGCCTTCTCCTGCCATGGGACCACTACGGTTATGCAATTCCGATGCGTTCGTGCATCGCCTATGCCGCACGCCGCAGCTCTGATCCGTTCTACGGGGAACTTCTCGAGCGGCAGGCGAACTGGTCCTACGACCAGTCAGTCGGCTGGGGCTTCGACGATCTCATCTGGTCGCTCATATGGTGGCCGGAAAACAAAAAACAGGAACGTGCGAAATTCGCATCGTGGAGCGAGCCCGAAGTTGGAGCGGCGCTGGTGTCCGACGATTCGCAGCTCTATCTGATGCAGATGTGGGACGAGTCCACTCCGGTC
>JANYBI010000780.1 GCA_025360875.1 Lentisphaerota bacterium | reverse complement strand
AAATTTCTTTTGGTTCTACGCGTGGGCGCAGTGGCCATACGAGTCCTCTTGTCATTGCGCATAACAATGTATACGGCGGATATTTCATGGCGCATCTTGCGTGGTCCGCGAACTGGCGCATGGGATTCCTGTGCGACTATGGCAGGAATGCAGGAAACAGCAAGTTGAAATTCACCTTGCAGCCAGTGTCGCCTGCACCCATGAGGATGCTTGTGCCTGGAGAGACGATTGACCTGCCCGTAGTCCATTTTGGACTTAACCATGACAGTTTCGACGAAGTCATCCAGTGCTGGCACAGATATCTCAGACGGCATGTTCTTCCGAGGGTTGGAAACGGTCTACAGCCGATAATTTACAATCATTGGGGCTACATGGAGCACGAGCTGAGTGAAGCGAAATTGCTGCGCGAGATCGATATTGCCGTAGAGATTGGCGCCGAACTTTTCATGGTTGATGCAGGCTGGTATGCCGATACAAATACGCCATGGTGGGACACCAGCGGGGACTGGATTGCCGGCAACCGCCTGCCAAATGATCTTTTCCCGGTTCTGGATTATGCGCGTTCCAAGGGTTTGAAATGCGGGCTCTGGGTTGAGATCGAAAGTGCTGGTAAATCATCAAAACTGGCCAAGGAGCATCCGGACTGGTTCATTTCCCGATATGGCAAACCTGTGGAACGCATCCTGGATCTGGCGAAACCTGAAGTCGCGTCTTATGTAGAAGGACATATCTTCCGTATAATTGAACGTTACAAACTCGACATGTTCAGGTTGGACTACAACATTGATGCCCGCGAGGGAGGATTCAACGAGAAGGATAATCGCATGGAGAATACCTTATGGAGACATGTGGAGGTCATCCATGGGATATTCGACAGGGTCAGGAAGAAATATCCTGATCTCCAGCTGGAGAACTGCTCCAGTGGCGGTGGACGCACGGATCTCGGGATTCTCAGCCGTTTTACGACAGCCTGGACATCGGACTGGCTGAAGATGCCGCGCTCGGTGAGAATCCTCAACGGCATGAGCATGGCACTTCCTCCGGAGTTTATCAATAGGACCTTGGGAGTAGCTATGGGCGGAAGCTACCGTGGCAATCTTGAGACGCAATTCCATGTGATCATGCTGGCTCATCCGACAATAGCGGGGCTGATGCAGTCCCTGGAGGAATGCAATCCGGAAGTCTTGTCGGTGGCGAAAAAATATCTTGGCATCTACAAGAATTTCATCAGGACTTTCACCAACGGGGCGTGCGTATACCACCACAATCCAGTGATTCCAGGTGCAGATGCCTCAGGCTGGTGCGCATTGGAATACGTGTCGGAAGATCGCAGCAAGGCCGTTGCAGGCGTGTTCCGTCTTGTCAATGCGGAAAACGATACATATGTCCTGCGTTTCCGCGGCCTTGACCCGGCGCGCCGTTACAGGATCACCACTGAACCTGGCTGCTTGGTTTCGACAGTTGATGGTTCGAGCCTTATTCAGCAGGGGCTGACAATAACGCTGGATACGCCGTTGACTTCCCGTCTGCTGTTATGCGAGGCGATTAAAGTTTAGGATTCATTTCCTGTATACTTCATCATGACTGCCTATGTCCAGGAGGAAGATTTCCTTTTCGGTCAGTTTTACCGTTATGATGATCTGGTATGAGTAGGTGAGGCTCACTGAGGATTTGCCTTTGTGGATTCCTTTCAGGTGATGGAAGCGGAGGGATGGATTCTGCGGGTTTTCCTGAAGTTTGCCTGCGACATCTTCGAAGACAGGTTTGAGTTCAGGATGTTTTCTGAAAAATTTTCTGGCAGTCCTCAGGAAGGTGTCGGTCCAGACGAGGGAATGCATCTTCAGCCTTCCTTGTCTATTTCAGACATGAGCTTTTTCAACGTCCCTTTGCGGACTCTGCCAGCTTTGATATCGGCCTCTGAAGCGGCAAGCCGCGCCTCGGCGAGATCGCTGATGAGCTGCTGGTAGTCCTTCTCAGAGATGACCACGTAGTTTGGAAGGTTGTTCTTGATGATATGGACAGGTCCGTTCCCAAGGAATGGATCTACTGCTGCAATACCCCTTCGCTTTATTTCCGCTGATGCGAGAGCATTCATGTCAGTTTCCCTTTTGATATTTAATATGGTACTGATAATGGTACTGTAAATGATATGTCATAATTTTCAAATGCGGGCATGACATGTTCGTGTCTTTTTCCTGTTCCGGAGACCGTCTCATTCCTATAAGCGAACAGCCCTTACGGGCTTAACTACAAGCTTATGCAGAATGATTTGAATCCGTTTGTAGTTAATGCCGTGAGGCATGTTTAAATATAGGGGGAGACAGACAGTGCCATGCTGGGTATGTCGGCATCAGCAGCCATTCAAACTTCCAGATGCTTAGCTGAAAGCGCCAGAGAGGCTTGTTACTGATCCTCGTTAAATTCGACTTCCTGTACCATATTACCCGGTGTGGGCGTAGCGATATCATTCAGTATTTTTTGTTTGTAGGCTTCGCTAAGTACTCTTCCCTGGGAGACCTTGATGTGATTCCATCCAACAGGGACAGGCAGGTCGCCATTTATGATTTTTTTGCAGTCGAATGTCTTCCATTCATAGAGGCTGCTCGTGATGAGGGTAATCTGAGATATTTGGGGATTGCTGCCGCCGGCTATTGGCAGGAAAAGCGGCTTGAAATTGAAAATGCTGTTCTTCAAGTCAACCCATGTTATAAAGTTCGTTGCCGATGGATTGACGCCTGGTGGAACAATGACTGACTGCAACACGGTATAGGACGCGAACATTGCGTCGTCCTGCGTCATGGGCTTGGGGAAGAGGCGGGCAAGCGTAGTGGCGCGGGCAAACCGGCTGGGTGGAGTGAAATCTCCAGGTAATCCTACGAGCCCGGAACCATTCATGAAGGCTCCGTTCCACTTCTTATTTGTGTTCCCATCGAAAAATTTGCTATATTGACGCGTCGAGCACATTTTTAAATGCCAGCTATACGTTGGGGCATTCGTCAGAACCGCACCTTCCGTGTTATTATACACCGCCCTGTATTTTGGAAGAACGTCTATGATTTCGACGATTGTACTTTCTCCTGCCCTGTGGGAATAGAAGTGTGTCTGGCCTTTGACGAATTCAACGACCAGACTGTCACCTTTCTTGTCGTGGAAAGTAAAATGGCCTGCAAAACCAGTGAATTGTTCATCAATCTCTGCCGCATTCCCAACGATCTGAACCTCAATGAGTTTTCCTGTCATTTTATCTACATCCAGCAGTTCAGAGACATTTGCTACGGTACCGAGGGCATAGGTGGCCAATTCCATGACGCCCATTTCGGGACGCTCGTCGGCAGGATTGTATTCCGGATACTGGGTGAAGCCTGGAAGGGCAAGCATGCCTGCGTAGAGCCCTTCGGTGTTGACGCCGTCATTTATAACACATGTACCCAGCAGGGTCTGGCCGATGAATCCATAGGCAGTTATCCAATCCTTGTGGTTGATTGGATTTGACTGCATATTGATATTGGATGTGTTGTCATCTCCCGGTAGGCCATACCCGAAAATATTACCGCCATACAATTCGAAATCCATGCAGCGCGCCACAGAGGCGTAGACCTCGCCGGTGTCCGGATTGGCGTTGGTCATAAACACGTTCGAGCACGCTGAAACTTCAAGCGATATGGACAGGAGCACCGCCATCCCACACAGCATTGCCCTTGTCTTATTGGTAAGCATTCTCAACCTCCATTGATATTATTTGTAACTGTAATTATTAAGCGGTAACATGGATCAAACAATCATATCAAAATCCATATGGCTTGTCAAGTGCTTAAACACGTGCGAGCAATAATAATGTCTCCAATCTATCCTGGATCAGCAGATTATTCTTATTTCGCGTGAGGATGCGCCTTGGCATATTCGACTTTCAGGCGTTCCGCGGTCACGTGTGTGTAGATCTGTGTGGTGCTTAGGTTGGCATGTCCGAGGAGCTCCTGGACGCTTCTCATGTCGGCGCCGGCGTTCAGCATGTGCGTTGCGAACGAATGGCGCAGCTTATGGGGGGTCATGTCTGCTGGAAGTCCGGCTGTCATCAGATACAATTTAAGATTTCTTTGGAAGGAACGAGAAGTAATTCTTGTACCATATTTGTTTACAAAGACTGGTGATCCCGGATTGTTACTGGAGTTGCGAATTTCACGGATTTTATAGTATTTGGACAGGGCGGTGACTGAAAGTTTCCCAAGTGCTGCGATCCGTTCCTTCTTGCCTTTGCCTTTTACCTTGATGATATCACTGATGAGGTCTACGTCGCCCATGTTTAGGCCCAGGGCTTCACTGATACGAAGTCCTCCGCTGTAAATGACTTCAAGTATGGCGGTATCTCTGGCAGCAGCGAAATTCGCAGAATCTTCATCTTTTGTAATAAGTTTAGCGATTGCATAGTCCCAATATTGTTTTGGGGCGTCCAGAAGTTTTCCGACTTCATCCACGGACATGTATTTCGGAAGACGTTTCTCCTTCTTGGGAGAGGTGAGACCCGAAAAAGGATTCTGCTTTACGAATTCCTCGCGGACCATGAACCTGAAGAAGGATCTGAGCGATGAAATCTTCCTCAGGGTGGAAACCTTGGCGATCTCATTCTTCTGGAGTTCCATTATAAAAAGGCGTGCGCTGAAGACCGTCACTTCATTCCAGGTGACCGAATCGGGATTTTCGCGGATGTCCTTTTTTAGCACCATCTTCGCGAACTGCTCGATGTCCATGCGGTAGCTTTCGGCGGTATGTTCGGAAGCTTGCCGCTCATTTCGGAGATAGCTCAGGAAGCTGTCTAGCTGTTTATTGGCCATAAAATTTTATTCCAAAATTTTAAAATCATGATTTTTTCAAAGGACGGTAATATTTCTCAACGACTTTTTTCTTCTTGGGATCCCATACGATGAGAGGTCTGCCCGTGCGTCTGCATTCCTCCTTAAGCTTATTGACCGCATCCGTCAGCGCCTTTAGGGCGTATATTCCGGGATCAAGGATTGCCTGTGATCTGACTGTATTTTTCATGGTTCAATATATTCCTTTTTTTGTTAATTTCCTCAAATACCAGCAAAGGTTTCTCAGCTGAGTTGTCGAAAAACCTTAGGATATCTATTACTGGAAGATAGATGTTGAACAGATTAGACAATGTTCTGTCAAATCTGCGCAATACGTCCTTTGATGGAACGTTGTGTCCGCCTGTCTCGACACGCTGATGTATCCTCTGTATTGCGAGTTTCGCATCTGGTATCCACAGGTAGAACATTTGAATATGGTAACCTTTAGTCTTGAGATCCGTGAAGATATTCAAGTAAGTTTTGCCGGAAAGAGTTGTTTCAATTGAAAAGTTCCGGCCAGACAAGGAATTTTCATGTATCTGCTGAAGGACGATACGGCCTGAGGCGATGGCGGCCTCCTCGGGTTTGAACGGTGAAAGTCCTGATGCAATAAGATCTGGATTGATGAAATTTGTGCAGGCTGCATACTTCGGTAGAAATTCCCTGGCAAAAGTCGTCTTGCCGGAGCCATTGGAGCCTGCTATGACATAGCAGACAGGACAGGATGAAATATTATAGGAGGCAGACTGTTCGGCGACCTTTCGAGGCTTCAGCTGATATGGCCTTTGTTTCCCCTTTCTCAGATTGCTGAATAAAAGCGGAAGATTTCGATAGAGACCCTTGTCGGACAGTATGTCTTTGGGAATCATTCCGGCGGATGCCATCGCAAGATCAAAGAAGCTATGCCAATCTTCGGAATCTTTCTCGAGCGCCAGGGCAATCGCATATCTCTCCAGTATCCTATTGTTTTTGGGCGGCTTCGACAATCCTCTTTCCATGCGGCTTATGTTTGCAGGATCCGCCAAGGCTTTCCTGCAGAAATCCCTCAGTGAAATCTGGCTTCTGGAGCGGAGCCCCTTGAAATATTCATGAAATGTTTTCATTGTGTTCATGGCTGTTGTAGTAAAAATACAACATATGCCGCAGATGTCAAATGGGAAAGAATGAACGGGCTAAAGCCCATCCTACTTCTTCGCGGCGGCTTTTATGAAACCCCTGAAAAGCGGATGGGCCGCGAGCGGTCTGGATTTGAACTCCGGATGGAACTGGCATGCCACGAACCACGGATGGTCCACAAGCTCAATTATCTCCGTAAGCTTGGTGCTCGGATTGATTCCGGCAAAAACCATTCCTTTTTTCTCGTAGGCCTTCCTGTATGCGGGATTGAACTCGTAGCGGTGGCGGTGGCGTTCGCTGATCTTCAATGAACCATATGTCATGGCGGCTTTTGTCTTCGGCTTTATCTCGCACGGATACTGTCCGAGCCTCATCGTTCCGCCTTTGGCTGTGACTTTCTTCTGTTCTGCCATGAGATCTATGACAGGATATTTTGTCTTTGGATTGAATTCGGAACTGTTCGCATTCCTATAGTTGAGGACGTTCCTGCCAAATTCGATCACGGCGCACTGCATGCCGAGACATATCCCGAAAAATGGAATCTTGTTTTCCCTTGCGAACTTCGCAGCCTGTATTTTCCCTTCAATACCCCTGTCTCCGAACCCGCCGGGTATGAGGATGCCGTCAACACCGGAAAGATATTTTTCAGCGGAATGCTTTTCAATGTCCTCCGATTCGATCATGCGTATGTTGACCTTGACGTCGTTCGCAATGCCGCCATGGATTATGGCTTCGTAGATGCTCTTGTATGAGTCCCTCAGGCTGGTATATTTCCCGACAACCGCGATTTCCACGCTTCCGGATTTTGGATTGACTACGGTATCGACCATTTTTATCCAGTCATCCATCTTCAGGTCGTTCACATGGAGATTGAAAAGTTCTAGTATGTATTTGTCTATGTCCTGCTTGGCCAGCTCGATCGGGACTTCGTAGATCGAATGTTTGACATCCTGCTCTTCGATTACGAGTTCCCTGCGGACATTGCAGAAGAGCGAGAGCTTGTCCTTGTGCTCTTCGGAAAGCGGACGTTCGCAGCGGCAGACCAGGATGTCCGGCACAATACCGATTTCCTGGAGGATTCCCACGGACTGCTGGGAAGGCTTCGTCTTCATCTCGCCTGCCGCCTTGATATAGGGGACTAGGGTAAGATGTATGAACAGGCCGTTCTCACGCCCGATCTTGTGGCGATATTGCCGGATCGCTTCGAGGAACGGAAGAGATTCGATGTCACCGACCGTACCGCCTATTTCGGTTATTGCTATGTCGACATCGTCGCCGTCAAGCTTTGAAATAGCTTTCTTTATCTCGTCGGTTATGTGTGGGATGACCTGTACGGTCTTTCCCAGATATCCGCCTTCGCGTTCACGGGAGATTACTGCGCTGTAGATGCTTCCAGTGGTATAGTTGCTCTGGCGTGAGCATGTGATTTCAGCGAAACGTTCATAGTGCCCAAGGTCAAGGTCGGTCTCGGCGCCGTCGTCGGTGACATAGACTTCGCCATGCTGGAAAGGTGACATTGTGCCAGGATCAACGTTCAGGTAGGGATCCAGTTTCTGCATCTTGATGCGGTACCCGCGCCTTTTGAGGAGAACCGCTATTGAAGCCGCCGTAATTCCTTTGCCGAGAGAGGAGACAACTCCTCCGGTCACAAATATATGTTTTGTCATAATAATATAAAAATTTTCATGTTAAAATTTTTCTATTATAACATGGAATTAAAAATAAAAAAACCATTCCTGGCATTTTTCGTTGAAATCTATGATAAACCGTAACGCGTCAGTCTTTA
>JANYBI010000700.1 GCA_025360875.1 Lentisphaerota bacterium | reverse complement strand
GGCATTAATCTGGCCAACTGCAAAGGCGGAGTGGCGGACTTGCATAATCCTTAGAGTTTTTATCGAATTATCTTTTCCATAGAATTTGGTGAAAAATAAAAGAGGCGATTTATGGTGCAAGTTGCGGACACTTCTGAAATGCAGATATGTAACTCATTTATTATTAATGGGCTGTAATATGGCGGAGAGAGGGATTCCAAGAATCCGCATGTTCTAAAACTTCTGCAAGTGCTTGTTATTGCCTTATTACCAGCTAATTATATCTCGCTCCGTTTTCATTAAACAAGTTATCATCTTATCGTATATTAGCAAATATTGATGCAAAAGTGATAATAGAATGATAGCTGGTATCAGTGTTTATCCATAATGCATTTAAACGCATTATTAGCCCTTTCACGCAGGGAGGATTCTCCTATTCTCTTTATTCGTTCTAACATAGATTTAGGATCCTTGTAGAGAGCCTTTCCCTTATGCTCGATGGATAGTTCCCGGTAAATCTTTTCTTGACTGGCTTCAAGTGCTTTGACGAGAGCTTCATCACTCATTCTTGCGCCTTTAGGGCCAGGGACATGTGTGGGTATACAGGTAGGTATTGGTGTCGATGTGTTACCGTCTGGAATTTTCAAAACTGGTTCATCCTTGAGGTATGGGCTGTCGGAGATTTCAATAGACGTTGTCTTTCCATCAGCTGATTCCAAGCTGATTCCTGCCAGGCGATGGAAGAAATAATTTGAGATGGACGTCTGTATTCCGCGGACATTGGAATTCTCCCAGGATAAACTCTCCATATCCGTCATTATATCCCGAGGCAGCGTTATGTCCTTGCTTAGCGGATATTTTTTCTCAAAGTCCGACTTTATCTGGGACAGGAAATGTTCCGCGAGAAGATGGATGTCGTTTTCCCGGAACCTTATGGGGGGGAGCTTTATAATATGCCTGAATCTCGGTATGAAGCCTGAAGCGTGAAGCATGGGATTGTGCATAAAATCGTCGCTGTTTGTTGCAACCACAAGCCGTACGCGTGCCTTCCTGTCCTTGTTTTCCCCGAGTATTCTGTATTCGCCTGAATCCATAAATCTCAGCAGCATGTCAAAGCCCTTGCGACATAGGGATTGTATTTCATCGAGGAAGAATGTTCCACCATCCGCCTCTGAAATCAGCCCTTCTCTATCCACTGCATATGTGTATGCCCATTTCTTTGTGCCAAAAAGTATGCTCTCTATGAGATTTTCCTGAAGCATGGCGGCATTGGCGGCTGCATAGCATGAAGTGCATGACTTACGGAACGAGCAGGTGTGAAGTATTTTAGATACGAGTTCCTTGCCCGTACCGGTTTCGCCGATTAAGATTACATGTCCGTCAGGATCGAGGCTTGCAGTATATATCTGGCGGAAAAGGCGCTCGATGGCGGATGATTCCCCGATAATTGGAAACTGCATCGATGGATTCTTGCTATATAAGGACGCAACTATTGTCCTGAAATTGAACTTTGAATCCTTCATGGTGTGTTCATCAATGAAACCCGAAATTGTCTCTATAAGATCATCCTTGCTGTCGGTATAGGGATGTACGACTAGTTTTTTTTCTTGGACTCTGACAGAGAACCCCTTTGGATAAATCTCTTCTTTGCCTTCAATTGAATTCTCTGCGGCCCCCTTCTTCCCTTGGTTCTTCGGGGCAGCGTCCTTTTGACTTCCAATCAAAGAGTACTGGTATGGGATGATTTCTCCATCTTCATACTTTTCAGGCCAATCCCATTTTTCCGGCGTGGTTCCCTTATGCGGTAAATCATTGACAACTGTCGGTTGCATGAAAGGATCTTCGTAGAAGCGTCTGTTAGAAAAGTATTCGGCATAGATTCGCCCACCCGTCATTGCTAGCGGGTACTTCTGCAATATCAATTTCCTGAACACGAACTTCCCCCAGATCTCCTTTTCCATATCGGTATGCAATTTCTCTGCTTGAGATATGCCAGGAGGCCTCTCGTTGGATTCAATGTCCTTAGGGCAGAACATAAGAGTTTTCCTGACAACTTCCTTCTGGATTATCAGCGGAGTCATCAGCGTCTCGAATATTGCAGGGATGTATGGATTCACAGGATCATATGAATCAGCCCGTCCATATGTGAATCTTGGCATGTAGAACTTGGGGTCGGGTGCGATTACGACCAGACCGTGCTGCTCAATAATCCTGGAGCCGCTCCGGTAGTTGTAGTCAAAGCTATTGGAAGGCAGATATGTGAACCTGCAGTGGCCGCAGATTTCCCTGACTATGTCGGCCAAGATCCTGTCAAAGCCTATCAGCAGCACTTTCCGTTTATCTCTGTCATTCATATAATTAATATAGCACATAATTCCATGTATTCAATATGTTCACAGACGTTTCACATAATTATAACTAGTTGACAATAAATGTAATGTATCGCACATAATCGTTGTGGCATTGGGTGTGCTTTATATCCAGCCAAAAATTGAGAGGTTGGATTTTATGGATATTGCGAAATACATCAATGCGAGAAATACAAAGGCGATCTTCGGCCTTCCATATTCCTATCTTCAGAACCTGGTCACTGAAGGCGCGGTCAGGAGCATCAAGTTCGGAGACAAGAAGCAGGCTGGGCGGCTCTACCGCTCAGCGGATATAGAAGCGGCGCTTGAGAGAATGTCGCTGGGCAGAAGACCCAGACGGGCGGTCTCCGTACCCGCCAAGGACGGTGATGGATCATGAATACATTTGATTTAGTCATTATGGTCACCGGTGCGTCCAACGAGGACTATGTTGGGCTTGCACTCGGTTCAGCAAAAAACAGATATTGCTCTAGGCTTCATCAGCTTAACGACGACGTCCTTTATGGTTCAAAAATTCTGGATGCCAACTGCTGGTTCTGCGGATCAGTTCTTGACGGCAAGGGCTGCAAGGCCATAAACTGTCTTTGGACCAAGAGCATAATTCTCGATGTTGACTATGGGAAGCATGGCCATAAACGCCAGAGTCCGTTTCCTGACTGCCAGTCCGCGATGGATCACGTATATTCTCAAACACTCCAACCGCATATAATCTGGCACACCGGCCATGGAATTCAGCTGGCATTCCTCCTCGATGAGAACATCAGTTTCTCCGATGCGCATAAAACTGCGCTTTATGAAAAACACAAGCGTGGTCTGAACAAGATCTTCCGCGGTGACTCCACATGTTCTCGAGAACATTTATTCCGCATGCCCTGTTCAATGAATATCAAGCCCGGCTGCCCGCCAGTCAGGGGCGAAATACTGCGCTGGGAGGTCCCCCAGTGAAACCTTACTCATTGTCACAGCTGGATGATGAACTGCGCCGGTTAATTCCGGACTTCGACGTGGTACATTCCTCGGCAGAAGCCGCCCTACATGTCGATGGTGGGGCCAACCCACCGCATCTGCCTGACGGTGTTTCCGAGGATGACGTGCGACGCTATCTCTTGGCGCCGCATTATCGGGGCACGCACTCAGAAGTCTGTCACCGTGCCGTCTGGATGCTTCACGATCTTGGATTCTGCAACGATGAAATTGCGGAAATTCTTAAAGACATGCCATGGCTCCCCAAGCGCTACCGGAACAGGTTGTCGACAGAGATCAAGCGCAGTCTGTCGAAACCGCGCCCTGTTTGCTGTGCTACAATATCGTCGGCTGTACCGCTACCCCTGAACAAGCAATGCGCCATCACGCTTGCCAGCTGCCCCCAGCTCTCGGATGCGTTCATGCGCACGCTGGAGCGCTACGGCAATTATGCCGGACTTCCCGTCTCCAACAAGATACTCGATACCTCCCGCGTCATCGAGTCCGTCTCAAAGACAGACACGCAGTTGAGCGTGCAGTTTCCGTGTGGGGTTGGCAAGTCCACGTGGGCCGTCGTCCACATTGCGACCAGTGCCGGACAGGGCGAACTCTACATCATGGTAGTACAGAATCGCGAAACAGTTTTCCATGCTGCCAACCAGCTTCGAGCCATAATGCCCCCGGATGACGTTGGCGTCTACGTCGGCTGGAATTCCGAGGAGTGCGTCTCTATCAGTGGCAAGCCCCACGATTTCAAGGACTGCCTGCGAGATGACAACCAGAGCGCGTGCCGTACTTGTGATGGACGTGATAAATGCAACTATCACCGTTCCCGCAGCCAGCTCGGGCGCAACGTGGTCGTGATGACCAGGGAATCCTTCCTTGTGTTATGCGAAAAGGGCTGCGATTTCAGCAGGCGCAGAATCATTTGTGACGAGGCGCTGCTGACATTCGTCGACGAGGCTTTCAGCGCCGACGAGCTAGACACCCTTCATAGGCTTTTCACCAGGTATGGCTATGACAACCGACTTTCAAACCTACTGAAATCATTGTTCCCCAGTCTCAGCTTCAACGCGTTCAGCGGTGCCGGGCGCATCCCTGATGGTCACATTCACTGGTGTGAGCTGTCCAAGGTATGGGACGGTGAGATCGTCAGTAGAATCATCCGCTTTGTGAAGGCCGCCGGCGACAGCTTGCTCCAGTCAGAGGCCCTGGTGTACCGCTTCCTGCTGTACTTCCGTACTGCAGCCATGTGCGGCGCCAGTTACGCCTATACATATGACGGCAAGATTCTGCGTGTCAAGAAGGACAGGCTTGATCTGCGCAATTTTACTGCATGCCGGTCCATGATGGTGTTGGATGCCACGGCGGCGCTGTCGTTGTCGGAGTTCGCACCCACGACGTGCATCTACACCTGTCCGGATCTCGACATCTACGCCAAGCAGGGTTTTGCAAAGTTCTACGTCGCAGTCGGCAATCCCACTAAGACCAGGCGCGTCAAGAACATCGAGGCCGGACTGGAGCTCATGCAAGTACATGGTTCTGAGATATTCGCCGCAGGTCCTGTCATGCTGCCCTTAAACCGCGATTGCGACGACGCCATTGCCCATGTCGAGACCGGTATAACGCAGTGCGCCAGCAGACACGGACTGTCCGTTCAGATTCGTAAAATCAGCAGGGGGCTGATGCGCGGAACCAACGCCATGCGCGATTGCACGTCGGCTTTCATGGCTGCTGCTGGCTTCTTCACCAGCATCGAGGATATCGCCCTGCATGCCTGCTTGCGCCAGCGCCGCGACCTGCCGTGGTCGGAGCTGCGCAACGCTGACGGCAGTCCCAGGATGCATCATGGCAGATTTACGAACTCCGTCGCCCAAGATATTTACATGCGAAAGGCCATTACGGAGCTGTACCAGGGTATCTACAGGAGTGCAATACGCGATGGTCGTAACGTTTCGGTCGTCCTCGCTGTGCCGGACGCCGGTTGGCTATTGCCCTTGTGGCAGCTCATGCGGTTCACCGTCGTGGATGCGGCGCATGCCAACCCCCAGACGGTTCAGATGTTCACCGGGCTGTCGCGGCTGGTCAATATGTCAGCGGGCGCGACTGTAACAAAACGCGATGCCGCCGCATGCCTCGGCTACCCTGGCGTTGACGGGTGGAAGGACCACAAGGATATGCTGAACGGATTACTGGCCCAGTTCTTCCAGATAAACCATCATGGACTGGTCCGGAAGGAGCTGTCATGAAAACATGCCGTTTTAGCCTCAAAAGGGGGAGACTCTGTAATATATATGTATTACGCAACCTCCCCACTTGCAGCAGACCATCAGTCCAGCATGTGTCATCACGGGATGCGGTTCCTGGCAGCGCAATCGAACTTGTGAATTCGTGTGGAGCCCACAAAACGATCGAGTCCCTAAACGTAGGCTCCACAAGGTAAGGATAAAAAATCATGTATATCAAAATTGAAACGAGAATTAAGACAAGGGTATCGAAGAACTCCGCTGTCTTTAGGAAGTTCTCATACGATGTCCAGACTGGCGCTGACATTCGCACCGGGCACTGGGACTTTGATGACGAGATCATGAATGAGGGCGCGATGCCCACGTGGACACTGGCCATGATCTCAAGCACACGTCGCGATGGCAAGGTCCGGAAGCAGAGAACCTACCTGTGCAGAGTCTCCCGTAGCGACATCATCATGGAATTCAAGCAGGCCCACATAAAGGGGCAGGATTTCAATATATGCGCTTTCAGTAAGCTTGTGACTTCCGTTGAGACCAAATTCCCGGCGGACTCTGAACGTGTTCTGGCAATGGTTGCAGGAAAGCTGGGGCCTATAGCTGACAGAGTGGTTCAGGAGTTCAAGGGCACGGAGGAGTTCGAATGTTTCAGCAGGTTCGCGGTACTTAAGAGGGAAGTCGACGCCAGGATCAAATCCCTTCAGGATGATGATGCCAAGCAGGCTGAGGAAGAAAGCCGAAGGCGCGAGGAGTATCAACGCAAATGCGACGAGGCGCGCGGTAGCACTGGCGGCGCTGACCAGCAGAAGCCTAAGTCCACACACAAATCCCGCGTAGGTGAATTTGCCATGGAACTGGCCCATAAGTTTGCCAGGGCCGCAAAGATGCGGTTTCATCCCGACGTAGTGAAAGAGGGAGACGCCAAGGCCAAACAGGAAAGGGCGATCATCATAAAGGAAATCGTCGACGGCGCCATGAAACTTTTGGAGTCCATGGTCGACTCTGAATTCGAGCTGGTGAAGGCGGCTGACGACGGCAATGGCAGGTTTTGACACCGTCTCAGTGACGACTGTGTCAACGTAAAAAGTAGTGAGTCTCAAATTAAAATAGGAGTACGAAAATGAAGAAGAAGCTTGAAACTGAAAAGGAAGTCCTAACGGAGATCGGGACCTACTGCGATGAATTGATCTCGGGTAGAAAGAAGACCGACGACACGTTCTTTCTCTTTAAAGGCGAGGCTGAAAAGCTCAAAGCCGCCTGCGATAAGCCGGACGCGGAGGAAGCGCTGCTGCAGCTGCATGCCTTCCGTGGTGAGAATAACGCCTCCGCTTTTATTGTGAGGCTTAAGGCCGCCATCATCAGAAAGAAGCAACAGCAAATCTCATGTGATGCCGGTAAGACTGGCCGTCCTGTTGGAAAGGCGGACAGCGACGGGGATGCTACAGTTACCATGCTGGCCACTGGGAACAGCGGCGAGCATCAAGTTCCAGCGCCGCAATTGGAGTCATCCATTCCAGACAATGCGCCAATGGAGACGGTGAACGCCGACGTCGTATCTACGGTCACGACGCCAGGCGTACCGGCAACAGCTATGAATGCAGTCCAGAATGTCATCCATGTTGATCCCGTGTCAACGCCAACACTGGAAAGCCGCGAGAGCGCCCCCGTTTCTCCTGTGGAACAAGCATCTACGAGCGGAGTCGCCCTGAAGGAGACATTGGCCGCAGTTGCAGGCCAGCCTGGAGTGAAGGAGCATGGCAGCGGGAACGCGTCAACTGTACCAGCGCCGGCGACTGCGCCAGAGGCATCTGCGGCAACCAACGCGTTCAAGGAGCGCGACACTGCCGGCGATGCCCAAGCTGCAGTGGAAAACGTAAACCAGCCCACGGAACAGCCCGAGCAATCTAC
>JANYBI010000675.1 GCA_025360875.1 Lentisphaerota bacterium | reverse complement strand
TTCTGATCTGTAAGCTGTTTCTCAATCTAATGATTCGGATCCATTGCCAAGGAGCTTTATGTATAGTTCATCGTCGACCCGTGAGAACAGCCTTTCGGAAACACTGATCACCATGCCGGAGCCATTCTTCCCGGTGTCCAGCGTCGACCAGACGCGTCCCTGTTGTTTAGCGAGCAACGTCGTGGTGCGCTGCCGCTCGATCGCCTGACGAGCTCGCTCGAGGAGTTCGATGTCATTGTCGGCGGAAAGTTTAGCGGTGGAGAGTTCCTGGGCATCGCTCTTCGTATCCGATACAATTGCGATCCGCGTCCCGGAGAAGGCGGGAGAAGCAACAAGAACTGCTAGTATTAATGAGAAAAACAGCTTCACAAGTCGTGCCCTTTTAATAATTTAAGTGCAGGCGGGACGCCAGCGCTCCTAAATAAAAATGCTGATCAATTTCGTGTATTTAGAGGTTCCCTAAATTCTGTTTACCGTCTGGTACACTATATATTCGGAATTCGAGTTCTTGATGCTCTTGAGCATCACTGGAGTCTGTTCAGGTTGGCCGCCGGAATAGTTGAGGTTGATGGTTTCGCCGTTGACCTTGAGTTTCATCTGGCCTTCAAGGGCGATTATATCGTCCCCGACCTGATGGGTCCAGAGATAACCATCGTTCTTGTCATCCTTGAACACCACCTGCTGGTCCGGGCTTGTAATAATGTCAGCCACGTAGACTTTCTCCCAGCCCTTGTCCATTTTTCGGAAAACCGTCTGTCTGACAAGGATCTTGGAACTTGTAGGCGAAGTGTCCGTTATGTCCGCAGGCTTTATCTCCATCCTGTCTCCTGACTTGATGATCCATTGGACCTTGTCATTGAAAAGACGGCAGACCTCGCCTGAAATCTTCTTGATGTCGGCCATGTCATCGTTTGAAAGCAGTGCCAGGCGTTCAGGCGTATCGGTAAGGAGCTTTCTTGAATTGAAATTGTGTAGCAGTACTCCGCCAACTATCAGGAATATGGCTGCGGCGGCAGCCAGGTTGTACACATATTTTTTCCTGATGAAAAAATATATTTGTGAAGAAGGCATAGAATTGTTGTCTGCTATTATTCGCGACATTATGTTTTTTTTGAGTGAAAATGTATCCTTGAACTCTGGCTTCAGACTCCTATCCCAGTCTTTCAGGATATTGTTCAGATCATTGTTTTTCATGTTGCACCTCGATATAGGTCTTCAAGTTCTTTTCCCAGGATTTTCCTGGCCTTGTGAATCCGCCAGTACAATGTCGCCTTATTACAGCCAAGTATATATGCGGCCTCTGCAGGATCCTTTTCATCAATCGCCACCAACGTTATCGCAGCCCTGAGATGTTCCGGCAGAGCGGATACGGCGGTCATGACACGACTCTGTGTTTCCCTGTTTATCATCGGCTTGTCAGGGGTATTGAAGGTGCTGGCATCCCTCATTTCCGGACAATCCTCGCTATCTGTAACGACTGTGTTCCTGCCAGCCCTGACCATCGTCAGGCTCCTGTTGCAGGCGATCCTGCATAACCATGTCGAGAATTTTGAGTTTCCTTTGAACGTATCGGCCTTGTTATATGCTGTTATGAACGCTTCCTGGACTATATCGTCGGTGTCATGTTCGTTCAGGACGATCCTGTATACGAAATTCCTGAGCATTCCGGAATGCTCGTCTATCACAGGAGAGAAAGTCTCAGGGGTACGTTCTTTCAAAAATGTCTCGACCGCTTGTGATTCCTGCATATTTCTCTCTCAAGTGTTTAGCATTTAGACGTCATGTCTCGGGCAATCTTTGCGTAAATTCAAAAAAATATCGCAATTATCTTGTTGATGATTGGATTTGATGTTCGTCCTGGGGAATGACGGGGATTGACAGATTGTTGCAAATCAGAAAGATATGCAACAAGATGCAAGTTGTAAAATTTCAAAATCCCCCCTGAAATTAAACGAATATTCTTAGTTTTTGCCGCCGGAGGTTCCGTGGATGATTTTTCCGAGTTCCCTGGCAGACGGGAGCGCGGGATTTAATGCGAGCGCCTTGTCCAGGAGCTTTTCCGCCTCTGTGCGTTTGTCCTGTGCGAATTTCGCAGCTGCTAGGTTGACGATGAGTTCCGCGTTCGAAGGTTCAAGCCTGAGGGCATGCGAGAAATATCTTTCGGCCTGGGCGCAGTTACCCTTCATCATCTGGAGGACGCCCATATTGTTCAGGGCCTTCCTGTGGGCGGGATCCAGTTCAAGGCATTTCCAGTAGTGGCGTTCGGTGAGAATCTCATTGCCGCCGTACTTTGAAATGAAGACCGCGTAATTGTAGTGGAGGTCAGGGATCTTGTCGTCGTATTCAAAAGCTTTCCTGAAGCAGGTGTTCGCCTTTTTGAAGTTGTTCCCCATTGAATATAAAACTCCGAGGTTCATGTAGCCATATGGATCCTTTTCATCGCACAGGATGGCCTTCCGGTAGAACTTTTCCGCTGCAGGCATATCATTCCTTTTCTCGGCTAGGAGACCTAGCAGGTTGTACGATCTCGACCATCTAAAAAGCGAGTCAGAAGCTTTCGCAAGGTATTTCCCTGCTTCCTGGAGATTGCCCGATTTGAGTGAAGCTTCGCCAAGAAGGCTATATGCTTCGGCTTTTTCCCTGGTGATTGAAATGTCCGGTGACGGGAGGAGGACGATTGCGGCGGCGATTCCTGCATATGATAGAATATTGCCAAACGCTGTCCGGAAATGTGTAAGGATGTAGTCAATGGTGAAGGCTGCCAGGACGAAGAGCCCCGGAAGCATGGCTAGCCTGTATCGTCCGCTGGTCACGAAAATCACCTGTATGAGCCAGAACGAGAAGATGAGCAGGAGGAAATGCCTGTACTGGTATAGGAAGGATTTGTTCGTGAAGTTCAGGAAAAATCCGGTAAGCGCAAGTATTGCGACTACAGCAAAAGTCCAGTTGGAATATTTCTGGAACGAAGTGAAATATCGCAGTGGCCTGGGGTCGGCGCCCGACG
>JANYBI010000667.1 GCA_025360875.1 Lentisphaerota bacterium | reverse complement strand
GTTTAATACCAACCCTGTCCTAAACAGTAAGAAAAATGAGTGTGTCTTTTACAAGTGGCCTGTTTATATATTTATGCTCGGGGTCGGAATCGGGATCGGCATCGAAAATGAATTCAATCGAAAGCGATTCCGATACCGACCCCGATTCCGATAAATTTATTTAGAACACTAGCGGTTAAATATCTCAAGCGAATCTCCTAATAAACCCCGGCTTGCATCGTCATACAGTTTGGAAACACAAATAATATTTTCACTGTCGTTACGTATTATGTATGATTAAAATTTAGAATGAAGTCGGAGTACTTATTATGCCATGTCTGATATTTCAGGATCGGCCAGCCAAGGATATGATACCTGTCGCGGATGACGGGGAATTCCTTCTCGGACGCACCGAGGAGAATGATCTCACTATTCCCGACGATCCCCTTGTCAGCAGGAAACATTGTGCGATATATCTTAATCACGATGAGGAGATTTTCATCCTCCGGGATCTCGGATCCAGCAACGGTACGGTCATAAACGAGGAGATCCTGTCAGGAAAGGAGGCGTTCCTTTCCGATGGAGACATGATAAAGATCGGAGACACAAAGCTCATATTCCGCATGGATAGCTCTGAAAGCTATCGGAAGACCATCACGCCCACCATGAAATGCGGAAAAACGGGAAAACGCGAAACTTTAGGCCCCAAAGATTCCGCATCACCGGAAAAGGAGCAGGCATCCGTTGCTCCTCCCGTTCCTCCAACGCAGAAGGTCAAATCATCATCATCACTGTCTCCCGGAATGGAAATCGACGGCTACAGGATCATAAGAACCTTGTCTGCAGGCGCAAGATCCACTGTCTATCTGGCATTCCAGGAGACCGTGAAGCGGACCGTGGCCCTGAAAATATATTCGGCAAGGGCTGATGACGAATCAAAGCTGCTGTTCAAGGTTCTTCTTCAGAGCGTTGGCCGGATCTCGCATGCCAACGTCGTGAATTGCTTCGACTGCGGCATATTTGATGATTTCTGCTATCTGGTGATGCCTTATGCCGCGGAAGGAAATCTTGACGACCTGATATCCCGGCAGCCACACTTCAGAGAAAGGGCGGCTGTTGAAATTACGTTGAAAATCGCGGGGGCGCTGGACCGCGCTATGACGGAACACTGCATATTGCATCTTGATATGAATCCCGGAAATGTGCTTTTGTCAGACAGCGGCGAACCTGTTGTTTCGGGTCTGGGAATGGATTCATGGAAAGTCCGGAACTTCCAGTCCGGCAGCACTTATTTCAACGGGAACACCAGATACACGTCTCCGGAACAGCGTCTTGATCTGCATGCAGACTGGAGGAGCGACCTGTATTCACTCGGGATTATCTTCTGCGAAATGCTCGCCGGAAGGAAATCTTCCACCTCTGCCGATGAGAAAGGCGTGATCAGGAAGGATGTCCCGGAAAAGCTCGTATTTCCGCCAAACCTGTCGAAGGATCTAGTTTCCATCATCAGGAAAATGACAGCGAAAGATCCGGAACACCGCTTCAGCTCCTGGAGCGAATTCATCAAAGCTTTAGATTCTGTCCTGAATCCGAAAAGACAGCTCACGCCGATAAGACAACGGCAAGTCCTGAGACAACCGCGTAAAATATCTCCGCCGACCTTGGCAAGGGCGTAATTCCTGTTGTTGCGAGTGCGCATCTGCACGTTTTATATAGGGAATATATCTCGCACAAAGTCGAAGATCCCGGCCCATAGACGTCGGGAGCACAAAGCCACGAAGTGAAAATTTGCATGTCGCCTGATCGAAGGCGACAATAGGCGGATGAGGCAGAAATAAAACAAAACCAGATGGCTTTGTTTTATTCTGTCATTCATCTGTCAGGAAAGAATAGAACTTCACTGCAAATTTTCCTTATAAGATTTCCGCTTGGTGACTCTGTGGCTCTGTGCGAGAAATAAATCCCTTTTCACTTTTTTCAACTTTTTTTCATTTCGGCCCTAATATTTCCGGAAATAATTCGTATTTGAACATAAAGAACAGGAAAGGACAAAATTCTCGGAGATTAGAGTTTAACCGATTAAAGCAAGTGCCGGATTTGTCAGTTAGAGTGAAGGAACTGCAGAATTTTATCTGTAGGGTTCCGGGTAATGCGTCAGTTTTACCGGGGTCGGTCCCAGGACTTCTTCCTGAGGCACGATAGAAAAGTACGAAACTGACTCGTGGTTCCAGCGAATATTTTTTGGATTTCCGGATGTAATGGCTTGACAATTTTTCGAAACGGTGCTTTTAATACTAGAATATATCTAAATATCTATAAAACGCGTAAAGCATTTTTTTGATGCGGATACCAAAAACACAGGGGTGTGAAAATGTATCAACTTGAAGAACGCATTCTATTCGATGGTGCTGCTGCGGCAGACATTGCGGCGGTCCAGCACGATCAGCAGACTCAGGATACCCAGGCCCAGACGGCTCAGCCACAGGCTGATGCCACCCAGGCCGCCGATACGGCACATGCCGCTCAAGCGCCTGCCCCTATTCTGCACACGGATTCCGCCCCGGCAGTCCAGGATACGGCAATTACAGCAGACGCCACCCCCGTCGCCGCCGCAATTGATCCGACAACCGCACCGACCGCCCCTGACGCCAACCACGTGAACGTCCTCGTGGTATCCGAATCACTTGAGAATGCCGACGAACTTTTCCAGAGTGCAAATTCCGATACGATCGTGGTCAAATACGATCCGAAGACAATGACCGGCGCAGAACTTCTCCATCAGATTTCAGATGCACTTCATGGTGAGAAGGCCGACAGCATCGGATTCGTCACCGACAAGGCGCACGACGGCTCGATTTCCATCTTTGCAGGCAGCGACACCAGCGATAAGACGATCTCGACTTCGGCGCAGAAGAATTTTTGGAACGGCGTTGAAGGCTTGCTTGCAGAAAAGGGCAAAGTCAATATTTTTGCATCCGATCTCGCATCCACCGCAAACGGACGCCATCTGGTGGATTCCATCTCGAAGATCACGAACCACCAGGTTGCGGCGAGCACCGACGTCACCGGAGACCCAGATGCAGGCGGCGACTGGGAACTCGAATATGTCTCAAAGGGTACCGGATCGGTAAATCTCATAGACGAATATTTCAGCCACGAGGCCATACAGTCCTTCGACCACCGCATAGAGAACCCCACAGAGGTAGTCTTCATAAACCCTTCAGTCAAAGATGTCAGCACGATACTCAAGGACATTGGCAACAATCCGGACATTGTCTATCTCAGCACTGACAATGCATTCGACGATATCGGCCAGTATCTGCAGGATCATGCGGACGTAGATGCAATACACATTATCACACACGGCTCAGACGGGAAATTCAATCTCGGGAATGATGTCGTAGACTCCTCCTTTGTATCCTCCCACCAGGCAGAACTTGCCGCGTGGGGCAAGTCCATGGCGTCTGACGGTGACATAATGATCTACGGATGCGACGTGGCGGCTGACAACGCCGGAAAGGATTTTATCCATCAGTTCGCGACAGCTACTGGAACGGATGTCGCGGCTTCGACCAACCGTACAGGATTCACAGGCGACTGGAACCTCGAATACACGGTAGGACATGTCCAGACCAGCAGCTACCAAATCAATGACTACTCCTATATCCTCAGAAACTCCATGACTTTGTCGGTAAACACACTTATAGACAGGCAGATTGATAATCCCTATAATATCATTTATGACGGCACTGGTGAACTTACGTTGAGAGAGGCCCTGCTTGTATCTGTCGACGGAGACAATATAGTTTTCGCATCCAAAACAGTGCCCCCGGACATCCTTCCTCCAGGATTCCCAATTATCCAGCTTGTTGACACCTTGACCATAAACACCAACGTCTCAATTGACGGAACAATCGCCATTATCGCCGGTGGGGTAACTACCCAATATAGCATGATCTTCGACGCCGGCAGCATAACTGGCGGTAATTCACGCGCGCTATACATTGACACGCCCATGGTAGTCACAAATATAATTGATCCTGTTACCGGAGCAATCACAGGCACTACGATGTCCGGTGTATCACTAAGCCATATTAATTTCGTAAATGGCTCTACATCGGTTACTTCCACTGAACATCCCAATGCCAGGGGCAACGGTGGCAACATATTTATTTCTGAAAGAAGCTATGTCAACATGTTGAATGTCCGCGCGGAAAGTGGACACGCCATATATGGAGGCGGAATATACAACGAAGGTATCCTGAACCTGACAAGCACAGTGACCAATATAGTTGGCGATGACCTCAGCATTTCCGGCAATATAGCGGACAATTCCGGTGGCGGTATCTATAATACCGGAACTCTCACCTATATCAGCGATGGCCGTTGCACCGGCATTACCAACAATGTCGCTACATCAGGCCATGGCGGCGGAATATATAACGGCGGCTCACTGACAATCGACACTGATCAAGGAGGACCTTTCTTCCATATAGACGACAATGTATCAGGCGCCAACGGCGGAGGTATCTACAGCAGTAACGGTGATATTGTACTTACAAGTATCTTTCTTACCTCAAATCATTCCGGAGGTTCGGGGGGTGGTTTATACATATTTGCAAACTACGATCAGACAAGCCCGGTTTGGCTTACCGATGTCAATGCTGCAGGCAATATAGCCGACCAGAGCGGGGGAGGATTCTATTTTACAAACAGCAATTCGACGACAATTCCCACCGTTGCGACC
This sequence comes from Lentisphaerota bacterium, assembly GCA_025360875.1. Taxonomy (GTDB): domain Bacteria; phylum Verrucomicrobiota; class Lentisphaeria; order Victivallales; family GWF2-50-93; genus GWF2-50-93. The sequence continues at coordinate 17,619 of JANYBI010000667.1, read as the reverse complement.
GCCGCAACTAACACGCTTAACATGGAATGGTGCAATTTTGACAATAATATCGCCACTCTAAACGGCGGAGCCGTAGCTCTCGAAGACATCTCAGGCAACATCTTCATCAAGACCCAGATTGTTCTCCAGAATGTTGACACGCAGTCTGAATTCACCAACAACAACGCAGCTCTTGGCGGTGCCATCTATATCAACAACTGCGTTGGAAGTATTACAGTTGACTTTGTTAACATCTCTCTCAACCATGCAAACTATGGCGGAGCCATATACCTGAAGGATTCGACTGGAACCGTAACCCTGTCCGATGACGAAATATCCCGTAACACCTCAACGTTCAGTGGCGGAGGCATCTATTACGACAACGCCCTTAGCAGCAAGTTCCTTATTGAGACAAGCGATATAAGCCATAACACGGCCGGGCTCTCAGGCGGAGGAATTTTCATCAACAGGGGTGATATCTCAATAGAGAACGTAACAATGTCGTTCAATGGTACGGATCTAACAACAAAAGGCGGCGCGATCTATATGGATCACGGCTCCCTTGACATTAACTTTGCAACCATAGCGTATAATAATGGCATAGGCGCTGCGATCTATATTGAAGGAGACCATCTGGATCCGAAGAACACTAGCAATCTTAGCGTAACCAATTCCATTATTTTCAACCTGCTTACCGATCTTGCGCCAGGCGTAACTGCGGATCTGGCAGTTTCACAGATATGGATACCGATTGCGGCTGAAAGAGGCACTATCAGTTTCAGTACGGCCAACAACATATACAGCCATTATTATCTGGATCTCGCCAATGTCAATAATTCACTGGATCTTACGGGTTCAAATGGCAAGGCCGTGGACAACAACAGGCTGATCGGATACGATTCCACAGCCCTTCCCGGACACGAAGGCGATAAGTCAATTCTTATTGAAAGCAATCTCTGGCTTGACAGGACATTGAGATATCACGCGAACTACCGTACCATGGCGCTGGGCATCCTCAGCGCAAACAGCTGGGCTTATCAGGGGGCTTCTGGCACGATCCCCGCAACCGACCAGCGTGGCAACACCAGGACAACTAATGGCTGGCAATGGGTTCCTGACGCGCTGGATCCGAATACCGGAACGTGGCAACCCGTGGCCAAAAAAGCCTCAATCGGTGCGTTTGAACCCATATTCCATGTGGAAGTCACGAGCAAAGGCGACGATTCGAGTCTGGAGTGGACAGCCGATGTAGACGCCCATTTATACAGCGAGGCCCTTAAAGGCGGGCTTACCCTCCGCGAGGCAGTCTATTGGATTGACACGCGTGCAGCCCTGGATATGAACAACCCAACCTATTATACGGATCCTACTGCCAGCGGAACCAATAACTTCAATGTCGTTGCCCTTCCAGGTGGAATTGAGCAGGTGGACTACGACAACCGCTATATCGGATTTGACGCGACCGCGTTCAGCACTACGGCAGCCAGCAATACGATAACACTGACCTACGGCGCTATTCGCGTAGATGGCGATTACTGGGGCTTCATGGAGAGCCACGATCCCGATTCCTACAGGGATGTCGCTATCGCATATCTCATAAGGGACCCTGACAGTTCGGGCGATCTTCTCTACCACGACTTCACTCTCCGCGCCCATAATGACCCAAGCAGGATAACAGTAGATGGAGGCGCATTTGGCCGCTTGTTCAGCATTTCAGATCCCTCTGTCGTAGCCATCAATAATCTGACCCTTACCAACGGTTCGGACGGCATAGGTGGCGGCATATTAAATGCCGGAGGCACTGATGCGACGAGAACCACTCTGACAAATGTAGTAATTCAAAACTGCGTTTCCCTCCTCGGCTATGGTGGCGGCATAAATAATACAAGCACTGGTTTCATGAATATCTATGATTCAGAAATCATCAACAACGTATCAACCTACCCGACATGGGGCATATACGGGGGTGGAATAGACAACAGCGGCAACATCTATATTGACCGCAGCAGGATCTCCGGAAACGTCGCGCACAATACAGGCGCATGGGGTGATCAGGTCTTCGGAGGCGGAATATATAACAGCGATACTGGTACCATCACCATGGAACGTTCCGAGGTCAGCGGGAACCAGGTCGCTGGTACAAGCGACTCAAATAACCCGATTTCCATCAGCGGGGCGGGAATATTCAATTTTGGAACTTTCTACATGGCAAACAGCACTGTTGCTGAAAATACGCTTGATGCGACAAAAGTTGGCGCCATACAAAAGGGACAGCAATGGTCCTCCTTCGGCTCAGCCGTCTGCAACTATGGGGACTTCTACTCATATTACAACACTATCGTGAACAACAGGACTAACGTCCAGGATAAAATCTTCTGGGATGACACTGCTAAAAAGACCGTAGAACTTGAACAGCTGGCGGGGATATATCATGGCGCAGGCACCCTCTATCTGGCAAACTCGATCGTAGCTGAAAATGCCGCAGTATATGCGGTCGCGCCATCCCATTTACAGAGAGCGGACATTTATGTCGCTGACGACTCTTCCGCGCTAGTAGACACTACAGGGGTCAATGGTCAAAACAATATCATAGGCGCATTCAACCTCCTCACGGATCAGAGTACATTTACTTATACTGCGACAGTATGGTACTATGAACAGACTTTGGATGCGGCCGGAAAGGCGACATATACCGCTGTCACCCTTTATATTGCAACTCCCATCCCGGGCACGACTTTCACTGTAGGATTTGACTGGAGCGACCCAAGCCTCAACAATACTGTCGGCATGGGAAATGTGAGCGCCGGTACGCCTAATACTCCTATAGACATGTTAAGCATTCAGCCTATTTACATCAACTGGAATCCTGCCACCACCTGGGGCCCTGGCGAAGGTACTGTCTACCGCTTTAACGGGGCAACTGGACAATTTTACAGATCTTCTACTGGAAACGATGCGGACAGAGTTTATGTAAATGGTCTCTATATTCTTGCTCCTGGAATCGGATATATCCCCGTAGTTGGAGGCTTTAATGTTGTCAACACCGCATATACCTACGGGCCTCCGCTTAGTCCTGCAATCAATGTCGGATATGCTACAGCCTTGCCTCCTGATGTAATATGGACATCGTCTGCTCCTGACTATACCGATAAATCGTATGGTTTTGTCCCAAATCTGAATCTTGAATACACTCTCTCCTACAATGGCGCACTGACACAAACATACCGCGTACTGGACGGCAGCGTGGCCCTGCCCCAGTTCGGCGGAACTCCAGCGGCACCTGCGCTTGGAATTGTCTACGCCGATCCCATCGGAGTGTTCCATAATTTCACGACTGACCAGCGCGGTGTCGACCGTGGTGCAGTTGGAACCCAGACCAATATTGGCGGATTCGAATGCCTGAGCGCCGTGACCGTCAGCAGCGCATTCGACAGCAGCACCCCCAGGACCGGATTCGATTTCATCAACTACAGGCCTCTCTGGGATAGCGATACCCTGACTCTCCGTGAAGCGATTTTGCTCGCGGACGATTATACTGACATCGGATTCAAGGACGGCTGGAGGATAAACGGGACCAAAGATGCTTCACTTCCCGGCGGAACGGTCCAAAATGAGATTGACAAGACCACTGGCAATCTGATTATAACACTTGTCAGCGAACTCCCTGTGATCCGCAGTGGAACCATTGATGGAAGCTATACCTGGTTTGATGCTGACAATGTCCTGCATGCAGGCGGTGTTGCACAGTTGCAAGCTGCCGCCAACAGCAGGATATTCAATGTCAACAGCGCAGTTGCCGACTGGCTGTCCACGGTAACCATAGAAAACTTCACCATGTATGGCAATAAACTCGCCACAGGCACCAACGCCGTCACCGGCAATGGCGGTGGCATTTATTCATCTTCCAACCTTACCCTTGACAACGTGACGATTGAGAACTGCATAGTCAAAGCCAGCGCCGCCAACAACGACGGCTACGGCGGCGCCATATACTCCGGAGAAGGTTCGGTGACGCTCTTGAATTCCCTGCTCCAGAACAACAGCTCCCTCATGGGAGGCGCAATCTACATCCAGGCCTGGACCGGCACCCCGGAATACGCTCTATGGATTGACCGTTCGTCTATTCTAAATAACACCGCTAAGAACAGCACATCCACGAGAGGTGACGGTGGCGGTATTTTCCTCCAAAGCGGAGATGCCTACATTCAATACAGTGTTGTCGGAAACAACAAGGCAGTTAATGACGGCGGCGGTATTTATATAGCCACCACAAGCGATGTGACATTGTTCAACAGCACGGTCGCTAACAACACGGCAGGAAGACATGGAGGCGGAATCGCCTTCTATGCCAACAATTTGCTCACATTGAACTTTGTCACTGTAGCAAACAACCAGTCCGGCTGGAAGGTGAACAATACATCCTCGGGCCATCCGTTCCCCTATGGAGGCGGAATATTCATGAACAGCGGCGATATGCTTATCAGCAATTCGCTCATAGCGCAGAACTACCGTGACACGACCCCGACCAAAACCAACCCGGGTATCAACGACGACATCTATGTCAACAACATCGGTGGCGCCAACCACATCGACTACAGCGTATACGGAACGGTGGGCGGCAGAGGTGCGGTTACTCCTGATGTCAACAGCGTACATATCACCGACTGGTCAGCATCGGGTTTCATGGGCCAGCTGGACACCAAGCTGACATATAATGGCGGTCCTACGATGACGGTATGGGTGATAATGGCCAACAAGGCTGGCGCCTATGACCTCAACATAGCTGACGCAACAGCTACAGTATATAATGACCAGACCATGCTGGAAACCTGGACGAACAGGACAACTGTTGGAGCATATGAGAAAATTTTAAAGGAGTTCTACTACACTGGTGGCGATATTACCAGAGGAAATGACGGCGGCTCAACTTGGATAAGCGCGAATGGCGTCGTTCTAAGCGAGGCCGACGGAGTCCTAAGCGCCACCGATGCAATATTTGTATTTGACGACACGGTCAATATCGCAGCCGCCAACGCGCAGTTGATGTACAATTGGACAATCAATTCCCCAAGCTGGGCCGGCACCTATTATTCCTGGATCGAACTCCGCAATACTGCCTCCCTTACAATTCAGGCAGCGGCGAAACCATCCTCATCTGCGGATGTCATGCTCGATGGAAGAATCGTGGTCATGGATGGCTCAACCTTGAATCTGCAGTCAGCCAATCTTGCCAATCTCAAACTCTGGGTCGATTACAACCCCGGCGTCAGCGATACTACGGTCATTTACAGTTCCACGATCGCGCAGACGGTATTTACGACAGGCATAGACAAACTCGTCAACATGCTTCCTAACATAAGTCCTATCAATTATGACAATCTGGAGATTTATGGCAAATCCGGCTCGACGTCGCTTATTACGAAGACTGCGGCAGGAACGCTGAACGTCCACGGGGATTTGACAGTGGGCGACGGTACAGACAATGCCAAGCTGAATATTACAAATGTCACAGGCAGTTCGGGCGATTTGAATATGGACGGCCCTCACCTGCATGACTTTGGACAGATCTCCATGGCAGGCTATCTCACAGTCAACGGGACATCCATTGACGGAAACGGTTCCATTTCGGCTGCCAAAGATCTTTCATTTACCGATGTTTCGATCCTGGGCGTTGCGCCAAACAGCATATTAACTGCCAAGTCGACGGGTGGGAACGTCTATCTGGACGGCGCTATAAACCTTCAGAATACCAACCTGTCTGCGGCAAGCGGCAAGTTAGTCACCCTTGGCGGGTCTTCTGACAACTTCACCAACCTGAGCGGCTACTCCACCCTCGGTTCATCTACAAACACCATAAAGCTCACAACTGCCAGCATTATTTCGACCGGCATTGAAAACTACATCATTTCCAAAGGCCTGGATGTCTCTACTGCGCCAGCATGGGCTGACGGCAAAGTAATACAGGTCATAAACAGCGGTGCTCTCTCAGGGAGTTCCCTGAGCATCAACATCGGGGCGCAGACACTCGCATTGACGGACAGCACCACCAACAGCACCCCTGCTGCCCTCTCCCTTGGCATTGGTTCAATGCCAGGAGGAAACCGCCTGGCAGTGGACACTCTGAGCCGCTTGGAATTTGTCACTACCGGAGTAATAACCTCCGCTGTCACCACGCCTTCGTCCAGCATCAATGGCACCCTTGCCTTGACAGGCAAAATCACACTCATGTCCTCTTCATTTTTGACGCCAGTGCAAGACTCCGCCACCCTTGAGCTGGGTGGAACTGTTGTCGTCAAGCAGGCTGTCACCTCAATGGTCAACGGTCTCACGTTGACTGGCAATGTCACTGTCGACAAGACAATCACTGGCCCCATGACCATAGAATCGACTGGCGGAAACCTCCGGATCGGCAGCGATGTGGTAAGCGGCTCCAAATACATAGGAAACAAGATGGATCTCACGCTCAATGCCGCCGGAGATCTCACAGTCGGAAACATCACCGTCGTCAGAAACATCACCATGAATTCCGGCACAGGAGGCACTGGGGACATCCATCTGGTCAACTCCATCACGGTCACAGGGAACGTGGAATTCAATACGCCTAATCCGAACGGAGTTCAGGTTCACAAGGCCTACACGACTGCAGCCAAGACGGTTTTAGCTCCGATCAAGATCATCACCGGGTCGGCCGGCACAATAGGGCAAATCAACAACACGGGCTTTGAAGCCTATCTGGGCGATGGTAGCGAACTGCAGCTTACTGCTGGCAGCACAACGCTGACAAGCCAGCTCAACACCGTCAACCTGAACAGGTCGCTCACCCTGCTAAAGGGGAAATTCTCAGCAGACAGCATCACGCTTACAGGTGCGACTGGGAACTTCATTGCCACGGGGACACAGGTAGGAGTTCTCAATGACGTTTCCCTGGCGGGCGGCAGACTGGATAATTCGCTCCAACTGACTGTCGGTGGCAACATTTCAATGTTCAACGGCACATTGAACAACCTGGCAAAGGGAAATATTATCCTGACAGGCAACCTCGCGCTGACTGGCAGTGCTTCATTTGTCAATTCCGGTAAATTTGACAATGCAGCTTGTAATATCACCCTTGAAAATGGCTCTCTGACAAATTCAAAGACCCTGAACGCCAGTTCAATCGTATACTCTGGCACCGGCTCGCTTACAAACACTTCGAAAACTCCAATGAACATTAGTGGCGCAGTATCTCTTGCCGGTGGTAATCTGACCAATACGGGCACTATGAGTATAACAGGAACTCTTACTCTTACCGGCTCCGGGGCCTTGAACAACAATGCCGGAAGCATAAAGGCGCTCGCCGTACAGATAGGTTCCGGAAACTTCACCAACAAGGCTTTGTTCACCACTACCAACGTAGCTCCCGACACCGGCATAACATTTACAGGTGCCGGAAGCCTCACAAACTCCTCGACATTGAAAACCAACCTTATCAATCTCAATGGCGGCGGACTGAACAATTCAGGCACTATTGATGTAACTACCCCGGGCGAACTTATTAATATTACAGGAATTGGCGGCAATTTTGTCAATTCAGGAACGATGCTGAAAGTGAATGGCATTTCTTTCACTGGCGCAGGCAACCTTACAAATTCAAAGACGTTGACTGTCGCAGGCAACATTGACCTTGCCGGCGGTTCACTCACCAACTCCGGAACATTGTCGGTTGACAACTTCATCACGATGACAGGTAATGGCGTCCTTACCAATTCCGGGACAATGACCAATGCGGCCACCATTATTACGTTGCAGGATGCTGCGTCTTTGACCAATACGAAGACAATGACAGTAAACGCCATCCTGTTCTATGGAAGCGGCTCATTGAATAACAATGCAGGCACACTTAAGGCGGATGACCTTGAATTTGTAAACGGAAATCTCAATAATAAGGGCCTATTGACTGTAACAACCATCAATTTCTCCGACAATGGAAATATCGTCAATTCGGGCACCATAGCTGAAACCGGTATTTCAAATCTTATTCTCCTCGGCGGTAATCTGACAAATTCAGGTATTTTGACGATCGATACCATCTACATGGTTGACGACCAGCTTTCCAACAGCGGAACATTAACTGTGAATGACACCTTTACACTGAATGCGGTAAGCATGTCGTTTACAGGCGCTAAGAGCATCACCAATGTCAACAATATGGCGTCTGTTGTCAGGGATTCAGTGATAACACAGGGTAAATTGTCAGTTAATGACTTCTATTTCGGTACTTCGACTGACAATTTCCTTGGAACCCAGGTAACCTTCCAGTTGTACGATACCGCTTCGCTTGAGATAAAAGGCACTATGTACAATGCCAGCAACGAACATTTCTTCATAACCCAGGGCAATGGCAAAGTATGGATCAAGCCTGGTGCCGCGGGTTCGCCAGTTTCAGTATATCTCACTGACGATATTGCAAACGCCGTCACTCAGATCGACCTCTCCGCCAGCACCGCCACCGCCAGCAAGCTCGTAGGACTTGGCACCTTCGACAGCGTAACAAAAGATGGCAAATACAATGGTGCGGCGGTAGCCCATGACGACATTGTCAACAGAACGTGGACTATCACCAGGACAGCTGCGGATACGGCCAGATTGACCTCGACGTTCCATTGGACACTTGGTGAAGAAGGAGCAGGATTTTCTTCACTCGCCAACCTATACACCAATATTGGAACCACGTGGGGCGCCGGTCCGTTGGTCTCAGTGCAAACTCCCACTACCTGGACAACTACCAATCTCATAAACAGCGGTTCGTATGCTATTGGCGATTCTCTTATCGCAATGAATGACAGTTCAGCCGGCTCAGACCTTAATGACCTGGAAGAGCAATTCATCAACGCCATACTTAATGGCAGGGAAAATGCCGTTGAACAGCAGATGGTCGCTGATTCCCAGGAGAAATTGTCCATCGACAATATGTTCGCACAGATGGCGGGTAGAGGCAATCTCATGGAACGCAACAATCTATTCAAGAATGAGATTGACCTGGGCCTTGAAGAATTGCTGGCGGTTTAATTTGACGTATTGCAGGCGTCTAGCCTGTGTTTGTGAAAAGCATATTCAGAGTGAAGTTTAAAAGGAGGTTTGGATTTCTTGTTTTAATCTTGACAAAGGCAGATTTTTATCATAGAATAGGTTATCAATTCTTGTAACTTTATAAAATTATATATTTTGGCGCAGGCGGAATAAAACCAAGGGGTGTTAATATGTATCAACTTGAAGAACGCATTCTATTCGACGGTGCTGCAGCGGCGGACATTGCAGCTGCCCAGCACGATCAACAGGCGCAGGATACTCAGGCCCAGGCTCAGCCCCAGGCTGATGCCTCACAGGCCACCGACTCGGCACATGCCGCTCAGGCTCCTGCCCCTATTCTGCACACGGATTCTGCCCCGGCTGTCCAGGATACGGCAATTGCAGCAGACGCCACCCCCGTCGCAGCCGCAATTGATCCTGCATCCGCACCGACCGCCCCTGACGCCCATCACGTGAACGTCCTCGTGGTGTCCGAATCGCTTGAAAACGCCGACTCCCTTTCACAGAGCGCAAACTCAGATACGATCGTGGTCAAGTACGACCCGAAGACAATGACGGGCACAGAACTTCTCCACCAGATCTCAGATGCGCTCAACGGCGAGAAGGCCGACAGCATCGGATTTGTCACCGACAAGTCGCATGACGGGGCGATCTCTATCTTCTCCAACAGCGACACCAGCAACAAGACGATTTCGACCGCGGCGCAGAAGAACTTCTGGGACGGCGTCGAAGGCCTGCTTGCAGAAAAGGGCAAAGTAAATATTTTCGCATCCGATCTCGCATCCACCGCAAACGGACGCCATCTGGTGGATTCCATCTCCAAGATCACAAACCACCAGGTTGCGGCAAGCACCGATGTCACCGGAGATCCGGACGCCGGAGGAAACTGGGAGCTCGAATATGTTGCCAAGGGCTCAGGATCAGTAAATCTCATAGACCAATATTTCGACCATGATTCAATCCAGTCTTTCGACCACCGCATTGAGGATCCTACTGAAATCGCATTCATCGACACCTCTGTCGTGGATGCCAAGACCATCGTCAGCCAGCTTGACAAGGATGTCGAGATCGTGTACCTGAGCAAGGACAATGCATTGAACGATATTACCGACTATCTCAAGGGCCGTACCGACGTTGACTCAATAAGCATCATTTCCGATGCCGACTATACTACGGGCGGATTCTTCCTTGGCAAAGACGTTGTCAATGCCGACTACGTGTCCACACACCATGACGCACTGGCTGCCTGGGGCAAATCGATGTCCGCGGACGGCGACATCCACATTTATGGCTGCAACGTCGCGAAAGATCTGATTGGCAAGGATCTTGTCAACCAGATCGCATCAATCACCGGAGCGGATGTAGCGGCTTCAACCGACATCACCGGACTTGCCGGCAACTGGAACCTTGAGTATTCCACTGGCAGCATTGAAACACAGGATTTCGTTATCAACGATTATTACCACAACCTGAATACCCTTACTGTCAGGCGTCTGGACGACTATGTCCTAGGATCAAATAATTCCATCAATCCTGCCAACTTGACCCTGCGTGAAGCAATTGCCGTAGCGAATGACGGCGACTCAATCGTATTTGCCGATTACACCGTGCTGCATTCCAGCGCCAGCACCACCCCTGACATACAGCCTTGGTTCAACGGACATGTGTTCATGAGCTCATACGTCTACCATCTTGTGGACAAAGATTCTGGGTTCGTAAGCAATGGCGGTTTCGATCTTCCCATCGGAACAGCATCCGTTACCGTCACAGGCTTCACCGGCGCAATTGCAGTTAACTCCTATATTCAATTAGCAGGGGATCCTACCTGGCATCATGTTTCAGCCTCGACAGTAGGCGCTGGCGGTTCTGGCACATTGACGTTCGAAACCGGTCTTTTGAATCTTGTTCATGATGGCGCAAAAATTACTTCAAAAATTTCAACTCCCGGACTGGCTGACACTCTGACAGTTTCACACAATATAACGATTAACGGCGCCATCGAGATTCCCGCCTGGGATGACAATACGACGACCCCTATAACCCACCATGATATTGGCGGTTATAATGTAATCCTTGATGCCCGCGATCTGTTCCGCGTATTTTATATTGATTCGGCGAGAAGTCCGGACGGTAGCGGAGTATCTCTCCTGAATATGAACATTCAGAATGGACGTACGCTTACAACTGACGTTGTAAATGCAGCTGGTCAGGGCGGAGGCATTTATATTACAAATAGAAGCACTTTAACTTTAGATGGTTCGGTCATTGTCGGAAACAAGGGTGGAGCTGCCAATGGAAACGTGGCCCAGGAAGGTGGCGGAGTATACAATGCTGGAATCCTGCATTCGGCTGCCCTGATTGTCAATAACAGAGCATCCCAGGGCGGAACAGGAAACGGCGGTGGAATTTATAACGTAGGAAACCTATATCTCACCTCCCAAGGCCAGGGTACGGGTGAAGTTTATAACAATTTCGCTGCTGGACTCGGTGGCGGCATCTATAACAATGGCATCATGGATTCAACAGGAAGCTCTGCAGCTCCTTTTGAAGTGGGATGGCATTGGAACGGTGTGAAATATGTCGTTGGCACGAATAGCGCCAATGGACACGGCGGCGGCATTTATAGCAACAATGGCTATATAACGATGAGCTACACTGATGTCGGCAATAACATTGCTGGACAGAACGGTGGCGGCATATATATATTCTCCAATTACGAACAGCCTCATCCTATTCATTTCTTCTCGGTCAACCTCCTGGCCAATTGGGCAAATATTGACGGTGGCGGATTCTATATGACCAATGGAAATTCCGCGGCAACAGCATATGTCCTGGAATGGGAAGCGAGTGTCATAGGGGCGCCAATGTTAGGCAATGGCGCAGGACGGAATGGCGGTGGCATATGCCTGTACAACAATACCGGCAATATCTTTATAGCAACAGTTACGACTGCCGGTTCATCGTCCTCAATTGAATCCACAATTCAGTCCAATGGCGCTGTCAACGGTGGCGCTGTCTATATTGAGAACTGCAATAATGTAAAACTTGACTTCCTGGCATTTTCAGGCAATAGCGCATCTGCCAACGGAGGCGCGATATGTGTCATCGATTCCGGAAACATTACTTTGAGCGACTTGGACATACAAGGTAATTCTGCCGTGTGGGGCGGTGGAGTCTATTATTCAAATGTCACATCAGGGACTTTGAACATCAAGACAAGCGATATCAGCAATAACTTTGCATCTGGCGCATTTGATCCGGCAGATGGCCTGTGGAAAAACGGCGCTGGAATCTTCATGGCGAACGGCAATCTCTCCATAGAGAACTGTACTTTTGCCTATAACGGCTCTGACAATACCACTGTCGGCGGCGCGATCTATATGGACTATGGCAACCTTACCATAAACTTCAGTACCTTGGCATATAACCGTGGTATTGGCTCGGCAATATATGTGACGGGCAGTGCTATTCCTGCTAATAAGACTGTTCTCGTGGTGACTAATTCCATCATCTACAATCTTGACGCGGATTTCCTTGCAAATACAGCATCCCAGATCTACATACCGGTCGCCGCACAGATCGATACAACAGGATTCTCAAACACGACCAATATCTACAGCCATTATTATCTGGATCTCCAGAACAATCCAGTTGGCAACTCATTGACTCTTGCCAACGTGGATGCCAACAGGCTGATCGGATATGATTCTACAGCCCTTCCCGGAAACGAAGGCGATAAGTCAATTCTTATTGAAAGCAATCTCTGGCTGGATCAGAACTTGATGTATCACGCGAATTACCGCACAATGGCGCTTGCCATACTCAGCCAGAACAGCTGGGCCTGGAACACCGTAACAGCCACAGTGGCCTATGACCAGCGCGGAAATTCACGTACTGGCGGATTTGCATGGAACGGCACCGCCTGGGTTACCGGTCTGAAGACCAAGGCTACGATCGGTGCGTTTGACCCTATCTTCCATACGGAGGTCAACGACAATGGCGATGATTCCGGCCTCTGGTACACAGCTGATGACAATGCCCATTACTATGCCACATCCAGTGCAAATGGCCTGACTTTGCGTGAAGCCATCTACTGGATTGATACACGTACACAGCTTGATTCAGCATCTGGTTTCTATTACACGGATCCGACTGGCGGCACAAACAATTTCGTCCTTGCAGACTACCAGCTTAGATATGTCGGCTTCAACAGCTCATATTTCGCCGCTCCTTCGGCTTCGGTCAACCCCCACAATACAATCCAGCTCACCTATGGTGAAATTGAAAACGGCGGACGCTGGGGCAACTGGGACAGCCTTTCCGGAGCCAACAGGGATGTAGCCGTCGGATATCTTGTCAGGAATCCGGACAATTCAGGTAATATCATCGCCCATGACAACACTCTCCGCGGTCCCAACGATCCGAACAGGATAACAGTCATCGGCGGCACCGCGAACAGTGGTATAGTTTTAGGATATGGCGGAATTTCCGGCAGGTTATTCGTGAATCCCGTTGGTTCCAGCCTGGCAATCAACAATCTGACCCTTAAAGATGGTGTTGCCGCCAGAACATATTATTTCAACCCTATGGTAGATCCATTCGCCGCGTATGGCGGAGGCATTGATAATGATCCTGGTACAAGCTTGACATTAGTCAACGTATCAATAGTAAATTGTTATGCCGAAGGCAGTGACGGCATGCCCGGCGATCCGAAAGGCGGCAGAGGCGGCGCACTTTGGAACGGCGGCACTGCTTATATCTATGATTCCCAGATGCTGGACAACACGGTCAAGTGCATCATTGTCGATCCTCCTGAACCAGCTGACTCCATAACAGGCACAGGCTGGGGCGGTGGAATATACAATGGCGGCACAATGATAATCGACCGCACAAGGATAAATGGAAATAAAGCCTTCGGCGCCACAGACGTGGGTTTTGCAATGCTTGGTGGAGGTCTTTTCAACTTTGGCACATTGACCATTGAGCGTTCTGAAATAACCGAAAACACTGTTACTGGTTTCGCCAACCAGGGCAATGCAGTAAAAGGCGCAGGTTTCTTTAATGTCGGTACAGCGTACATGGCAAACTGCACAGTTGCTGAAAATATACTTGACACCACTGGCATAGTGATTGCTTATGGTAAAAATGATCCGGCCAACCCTGGTCCGAATGCTCCTTACGTGTGGGGTGCAAGCGGTTCAGGCATCTACAACTATGCCGGCAGCGATCTTACTGTCTATTACACGACAATCTACAAGAACCAGTCTCTTGTAAAAGACCCCGCCTTCTGGGATCCGATAAATAACCGCGCCTCCAATCTGGATTCATTTGGAGCCTTATACAATGAAAGCGGCTCTCCTCTACACCTCTCAAATTCCATACTTGCTGAAAACATGGTTATTTTCACAGGCGTTCCTTCAGGCACTAACGATGTCTACCAGAGAGCAGACATTTACGTGGCGAATGTGGCCGATGTGGATACTACCGGGGATAACGGACGATACAACATCATCGGCGCCTTCAATGCCCCGATGATAGTTGAGCATTACTCGTACGCGCCAATTGATCCTTTGACCACTCCGGTACAATATTATGAGCTTTCCTATTCAGGCGGCAATGCGGTCTGGACCGCCGTGTATGAGTATGTCGCCACACTGACTTCAACTCAGAACACTGGTTTCGACTGGTCGGCGGCAGGCTTGAACAATCAGACTGGATTCAGCGATGTGATTGATCAGGCAAATGCGCCGATGAGTTATATCACCGTCAATAATCCCACGACCTCTGACAATATTCCCGTATCCCTCCAGAGCTGGCCGTATTCGCTTCTGAGCCAGACCCCGTTCATCTATACCGCTGAAAAAGATGCGACAACTGGCGTTCTTACAGGCAGGGAACTCAGGGTTGATGCCTCCGGGGCTTTTGTATTCTTCGACCCGACCAAGGTGAATGCACTGCTTCTTGCACCTGAAGGCCTGTATACGACAATCGACAATAATGCAGTCGCGCCAACATATACTTATCTGCTTGCAAACAACAACTTTGCCACTTACATATATTCCCTGACAACTCCGAAGGATCTGACAAGGATCACAAGTGGCACCGGAAAAGTAGCCGATACTTCAGACCCGCGATATGGTCTTATTACCGGACTGAATCTGGAAGACACCCTCAATTACAATGGCGCGATGACTCGCTCATACCGCGTCCTCACCAGCAGCAAGGCAATGGATACTGGAACCCTGCTGGCAAATCCCGGTGCATTCTTTAACCTCGGCACCGACCAGCGTGGTGTTGACCGCTTGGTCAATCCGCTCAATCCAGGAGTCACAAATATCGGCTCATTTGACTATCTGACCGCAAGCATAGTAGTACGCAGCGGCGCTGACAGCTCGGCTCCACGTAACGGTTTCGACTACACCGACTACAAGCCTCTATGGGAAAGCAGCACTCTCACCCTGCGCGAAGCTGTAAATATCGCCGATGACGGCTCGGACATCACTTTCAAGTCAGGCTGGAGGATAAACGGAACGCCCGATATCGCAATTCCTGGCGGAGAAGTGGTCAATGAACTCGATTCAAGTGGAAACCTGATAATCAATCTTGTCGGCGGAGAACTTCTCGCCAGCCGTTCCATTACTCTTGACGGCATGTATTCCTGGATCGACCAGGATAGCGTCGTCCATACAGGTGGAATAACCCAGCTTGTCGCGACTCCCAACAGCAGGATATTCGACATAAAGAGCGCTGTTATCAATACCCTGTCCACAGTATCCATAAGCAATATGTCAATGTCCAGCGCCAATGTGATCGGCAATGGCGGCGGTATTTATTCATCCGCGAACCTGACCCTTGACAATGTGCTCATAGAGAACTGTACCGCGACAACAGGCGCTTCCGGAACAGACGGACTGGGCGGCGGCATATATTCAAATCAGGGTTCCCTGACGATCAGAGCCTCCCAGATCATCGGAAATACCGCCGTAAACGGTGGTGGAATCTATGTCACCGGCAGCAGCGGACTTGCCGGTTTTGTCCTTGACATCAGCGGCTCTTCCATCCTGAACAACATTGCCCAAAATGCCTCTTCCACAGACGGTGTCGGCGGCGGCATATATCTTCTCAGCGGCAACTCCCAGATAACATACAGTACGATCAGCGGCAACAAGGCCGTATCCGATGGTGGCGGTATCTATATCGCGGCCACCGGGCCTGCAGCTGCCGGCAGCATGACATTGATCAACAGCACCATCTCAAACAATACTGCGGGACGTAACGGCGGCGGCATCTCCTTCTTCTCCCAGAGCAACCTCAACCTTGATTTCGTGACACTGGCAAACAACCAGTCCGGCTGGACTGTTCTCGGTGCGGCCTCCGGCCATCCTTTCGCGTTCGGCGGCGGCATCTACATGAACTGCGGCACCCTCCAGATGTCAAATTCCATACTGGCCCAGAATTTCCGCGGTGAATTTGATCAGGATGCCGGTGTCCATGAGGATCTCTATCTCCTCAGTGGCACCGCGAATCTCAGTTACAGCGTCTATGGGGCAACTGGCGGTTTTGGTACGATAAACAACGTCGGCGGTACAAGTTTCCAGGTGCCTGACTGGGCTGCTTTCAAAGGAAAACTTGACACACAGACCATCAACAATGGTGGAAAGACGAATACGGTATATGTATTGGACGGCGCTTATTTCCAGATAGCGGATCCCGCAAATGCGGTCCAGGTCGATCAGACAATGCTTGACATGTGGGCAAACCGGACAACAGTAGGTTCACTTGAGAAGGTCTCAAAAGTGCTTTACTACATTGGCGGCGAAATCGGAAAAGGAAATGATGGCGGGTCTACATGGGTCAGTTCAAATGGCGTTTATCTTACTGAGACAGCCGGGGTGCTTACATCCGTCGACACGACTTTTGTGTTCCAGAATGGCGTAGCCATCAATGAGCTGTTCTATCTGGATTACTCCGCACCGCTGGATCTTAACACGGGTTATCTCGTCGCCACAGGACCTGTTCCGTTTGTCACATCCGGAGATGCTACACTGAACTACGACTGGGACTTGAAGAATCCTATCTACGGGTCTTCCATCCTGTTGAGCGTAAATGCCAACTTGACAGTTTCCGCAGGTGTTGCAATTGGCGGAAAAATCTCAATCACCTGCGGCGCAGGCGATGCGAGCACTTTGGATCTCCAGACATCAGTTCTGAAGACCACCGCCAATACCAGCCTCGTACTTTCAATCCACAGTACCGGCATCAGCGATAACACCGTCATTTACAGTTCTGTAAGTCCGACGCAGACAGTATTTACCGTTGACGAGAACAGCGTTTCAAATACCTATGACAATCTGAATCTCTATGGCAAGGACAGGGGAATCGCAGTCCTGGCCGACCTCAGCACTAAAAATGCCGCTGGCACTCTCAATGTCCTCGGGGATATTACAGTTGGAAAAGTTGTCCTGGGTAATCTCCGTGACAATGTCAAGCTGAACGTCACCACGGCGGGCGCCAATCCTGGCGACCTTAATTTCAGCGGTGCAATCCATGACAACGGACAGATCAATGTCC
>JANYBI010000649.1 GCA_025360875.1 Lentisphaerota bacterium | reverse complement strand
CGCTTGAAAGGGGATTGATCGCCATAAAGAAATGGAAGATTATCCTTACCCAAGCGGCCGGCGAATATAAGATGAAGGATAATTTCCTGCGGAGTTCCGAAGGGATGCTGGAAGCCAGGGACCAGATATCGGACATCAAGTTCAATACCGAGGGGAACATCAAGAACCTCCAGTCCATGTGCATCCAGGCCGACAGCCTGAAAGGTGACAGGGAAAAGTTCCAGAAGAGCAACGCCGAACCCAGGCTTGTGAAACTTTTCGGGGAAGTCGCAAAGAAAGCGGAAGCACAGGGGGATAACGCCGAAAAGCTCCTTGTGCAGATCCAGCAGGATAAACTCACGCCCGACCAGGTCAAGAAACAAGGAGGCGCGATCAAGGAGGAATTCCTGAAGAACGAGGATGCATACACGAAAGCCGCGGAAGAGCTTGTCGACCTGGGCAAATTCGCTGAAGCGCCTGAACTGCTCAAGAACATAGATTCTTTCAGGGAAGGGATCACGAAAAGCCTGGCGGACGCGAACAGGTTCCTGGTGGCGGCAAAGAATATTGTCCCGTCCTATAAGAAGGTCGGCGGCGAGGTACTGAAGGACTACGATTCGTTGCAGAACTTCAAGAGTGAACTCAACAGGAAAATAAATTTCTTCATGGAGAAATACGCGAAAATCGATTCCCCCCATTACAAGGATCTTGATGAAATAAGATCATATGTGGCAGGAGTGGATGTCAGAAAGCCTGACAAGGAAAACCTGGGGAGGAATTACGATCAGCTTGAGAAGATGCTGAAAATCCTGGGCGACATCGAAAACATCAAGATTCCCGAGGTCAAGGCGGAACTCCAGCCTCAGGATGCGGACATGATGAAGCAGATGCTTGCGAATATCCAAAAGTCTGCGGACGAGGCGAATTCATCTATCAACAAGGCACGTGAACAGATAGCAAAGCTCAATCTGGATTCAGAGGGCATCAAAATAATGATAGCGGTCGTGGACTCTTCTACTGGAACGCAGATAGACGGGGCGACAGTTTCGGTGTCATCCAAGAAGTATGATGTGAAACTTCCGCTTCATGACGGAGTTGCCGAATTCAAGGATGTTCCGCCAGGTGATTTCAAGGTCGTGGCAAATGCTGACGGATACGATTCAGGCGAATTGTCACTGAAAGTGGATCCGGTTTCCGGCAAGGACATTGCGGAAACGATGAAGCTCAAGTCGAACAGGCTGTCCACGGCAAGGGCTGCGGAACAGAAGAAGGAGGACAAGGAACTTGAAAAGAAGGCCGATGAGGTCAAGGATGCGGAACTTGAGAAGGCGAAGGATATACTGAACAATATCAGCTCAATGGCAAGCCAGGGCAATTTCCTCACGCGGCACACCTTGTTCATGAACAGGTCGACCAGCATACCTTATAACATGTGCAAGATGGCGGACCTGAAGGACAAGAGCAGCTCCGTTGAAATAATTCTTCTGCTGGGTGATATGCCGGAGTTCTACAAGAAAGGTTCCGAACTCGGGCTTGCATATGTGATTGAAAAGGCCTCTTATCATCTGAAAAACATGTATTATGACGAATACAAGGAGCTTTCCAGGAAGAAGATTGGGATATCGGGAACATTCGCGGTTCCGACAGAAATGTCAAAGATGGCGCTGGCGTTTGTGGATTTCGAATTGAAAATGAGTGAAGAGTTCACGCCCAATGTCTCGAATATGCTCTGGTACATGAAATATAAGGAATACCAGGACAAGAAGATCCAGTCGGGACAGAAGGACAAAAGCGCTCTGTCCAGCGCGGCAGACTACTGGGCATCCCTCATAGTTTCCGGCGGATATCAGGCGGTGTCGGCGGAACTGGACAAGTTCTGGGCAGGCACTTCCAAGGACTGCATCAAAGGCGAGGCCGCAAAGGATTTTGAAAAAAAGAATCCGTTCATTGTGAAGGATTACAGGGACAGGTACATAGTCATGGAAATCGCGCCCATCCTTGAAAAGTGGTCTGCCGAAAAGAGACTTGCCAGGGAGAAGGAATTCGTAGTAGTTGCAAACGAGCTTGCGTCCAGGCTGTCTCAGGCAACCGTGAACATACATGGGACGCTCAAGATCGCGCCGGAAAACATACCGGTCAAAGTCAAGATAACCAACGGGAAACTGGAACTGAAACAGGAGTCGGTGAATCTGAACAAATCCCTGAAGGATCTGGAAAGCGAATCCTTCTCCATTAATGTTGAGACTGCTGTCGAAAGGAATGTTTACAACGCTGGCGGAACCAGTTTCACGCTCTACATGAATCCCGGTTACACGGACATGAACAAGGCGAAGTTCAAGGTGACCGGAACCAGCATCGATGTAGAGATTCCTGTCCTGAATATAACGGCATACAAGATAAGGAAGGATGAATTCGATTCGAAGGACAAGAGCCTGGTCAAGGTGCCGTCAGCTCCGCAGGATAAGAACCAGGAATATTCGGCCCAGTTTAACGGCGTCATGTCGGGTTATGCGTCAAACACATTCCCTTTCCAGGAGGCTGAACGCAGATATTACATATTGTCGAATGCATTTACCGGATACAAAGGGGATTTCTGTGACGGATATCGCAGGATTACCAGCGCCATGAGCCATAACTACGATGTGGAAGCCAACAGGACGGATCTTTCATCCCAGCAGCGGCAACAGCTCTGCGATGCGTTGAACGCAAGGATCAAGGCGGTCGAATCGGATCTGTCGAAGCTCACCAAGCAGGCCGATGACATTTCAAAGAAGGCCTATGCTGACTTCAATGGCGCAAGGGAATCACTCGCCAAGAAGGAACAGGAGGCCAGCAAAAGGCATCAGGAGCTGTACAAGGAAAAGGAGACCCTTTTCAAGCAATGGTACGAATCCATAAACAAGTTCGACAAATTATTTGATGAACTTGCGAATGTGTCGACTTATGCCCAGCGGGACAGGAACAGCGAAATCAAGGATTACATGAATCCTGAGGCGCTTTCGCCAAGCATCGATGATAATTTCAAGAAGCTGAAGGGTGACACCGCCCAGAAATTTGCTGCGTCCCTGAGCGATATCCTCTCCTATGAGTCCAAACTCCGGTCGCTGCTTGTCAAGTACGACTCGCAGCTCAAGGAGGCCGATGCCCTGCAGATGGCAAGATATGGCAAGGATCCTTTCGAACGGGATGATGGCAGCAGGCACTTCTCATACAATTTCCAAGGAAGCATCTATGACGGAATACAGGTCCGTGAAGCGCTGGGCACGGTGGCAACAGTCAAATCCATCCATCTGGATAACAAGCTGAAGAACGACATTGCACGCATTGACTGGTATCTCGGCAAGCGTGGCGGCGCCATCCAGAATATCGAGGCCATGATCGCCGAAATGGAGAAACTCGCCGGACAGCTTCCTGATGCCGGAAGTATTTCCGCGGCCGAAGCCGAGATCAAACCCGTCGCCGGCAAGGTCGAACCCTATGCAAAGGCGATAACAAGCGCAGTCATGTCGAGGAACGTCAAGAACATCAAGATCCCCCAGGGCGTATTGGATACCGAAGGAAGCGACGAGGCGTTTGTCAAGGACTGCGCAAGGATAATGGCTGCCATGGAAGGCCAGCACAGGGAAGTCGTGGCCGACTGGATGCCGACGTCGAAGAAGCTGGAGAGCGCATATTCGAAGATCGAGGAGATCAGATTCAGGTTGCCATATGGGGAAATCACCGAAGAACAGAGGAAGAGGAACGATGCCATCTACGTGAAATTGAAACCAATGTATGAACGCTACAAGAGCAAGTCTCTTTTGGAAATGTGGCCCCTTGCGATTGTCGCATCCCTGGACGGACTTGGCAAAACTCCCCGGGAAAGAGTTGAAAGTCTTCTTGCCAGGAATGACAAAACCCTCGCCGGGATGAAAAACATGGAGACCGATGCCAGATCCCTGTCCAGCATCGAGCAGGCGCAGAACTTCATGAAGGATTCACTGGACTGGTTCGGGCTGATGCCCGACATCCCCACGCTCGACTGCATAAAGGAAAGATGCGAACTGAACAAGCTTGCCATCAAATCAGGAGTCTTCGAGAACTACCGCAAATCAAATGGCCTACCGCCTCCTCCGGCATCCGTCAAGATAAACGGCACCGACGTGCCCTATGATGGGGGATGTTATGTGATGCGATATTCACAGCTTGGCGCGATCTCTCCCGATATGGCCAAGGCATATGACAACACTGACTGGAAAGGCAAGTTCACAAAATCATTCTACTACGGCTTCAAGAAAGATCCGGATTATATACTTGAAGTCTCCACGTGGCAGGAGAAGATGTTCAGCCCGTGGTACGACACCACCCGTGATTACGAGTGGCCTGTTTCAACTGAATATCTGCCTATGTATTGGACTTTATTCGTTAGAAACGCGACCCGTGAAAACAAATATTCCAGAGTGAAATACGAGCCTGGAATAACCATCGTGGTTCTGCCGTAGGTTTCCAGGGTTTTGTTTTCATTAATATAAAACACTTCTCGCACAAAGCCACTAAGGCGCAGAGCATATATTTCATAGCTAATTAATATTTGATTTTCCCAAACTCGTTTTAAACACTTTCAAAAACCGAGTTGTTCATA
>JANYBI010000647.1 GCA_025360875.1 Lentisphaerota bacterium | reverse complement strand
AGCGCGGATATATCGACTTCAAGCGGGCCACTTGAAGTAAAATCCAAACTCCAAAATCCAAATAAGCAAGAACATGCCCTGCGGCACTTGTTCGCCTATGGAGAATTGACTACAAGCGGATGCCTTTGATTTTTCTTTAATTGCTTCGTTTGTAGTTAACGCATTCTTGCGTGTTCCTACAGTTTTAAAGCACAGCCAAGAATGGCTTAACTACAAACTGAAAATACTGCACAGGACATAGCCCATATCAGATTTTAATGATGAACGGCGAGATCATCAGCACTACGCAGACTGAAACCAGCAGCCAGAAGTTGTCTATGAAATAAGGAAGCACGCACAGGAGTATTCCTGCGGCAAGTGGAACTGCCCTCGACTGCTTTCTCCCATAGACGAAATATCCCATGCCGAACGCACCGGATATGACCCACACCATCATAGTTGAAGAATCCATGGTTTTAATAAAGCATCCAGAGAGAAGGAATGCAACAGCATGTCTTCGCGCAACAAGAACTTACATATCTTGTCTTTCCTATTACACCGCTTACATTATGTTCATCCTAAGCTTAAACGGTTTCACGGAAAATAGAAATTTCGTCTAAATACAGTTAGCTTAATAAATATGCTCAAACATCACAAACTTATAATATTAATAGGTATTTCTATTTTTGCAGTTACTGCATTATTAGTTTGGGAAATACCATTAGCACCTATTCCGGCAAAAACATCACTGGGCTGTGTTAATCTCGAATCTGAAGGTGAAAAAATAGAAGTCAATATTGTTCCGTTTAAAACCATAACTAACATTACCCTAGTATTCGAAAAACCCATTACGGAATCTAATAATTATTGCGCATCACCTTCTTTCGACTTGAAAATATTTCTTAAGATTTCAGATCAAAACAATAAAATTGTACTCAAAAAAGTTATCGATAAGAATTGCATGAAGTGGACAAACTGGGACAATGGCCCATCTTTAATGTTGGAGACAGGAGATTGGCTCGGTAATCAAATAGAACCTAATATGACACATCACCTTTCCTTAAGCGTTGAAAAATCATCCTCTGGAATCGGCAAAGGAACTTTTTACCTACATTGGATGAATTTAGCTTACTTATGGGGCACTAAAAAAGAAAATCCAAAGATAACAAACAACTTATGCGAATAACTCGCAGAACTAGACGTCAGCAAACATAAAGGAAAGACATGACAAGCAAGGTGGTTAAGGGAGGCACGTTTACGTCAGAGCCGGCCAACAGAGTTCTCCGTGATGTGATATACGGACGGAAGTCAGACTTAGCTCTGACGATGGACGTGTTCATTCCGGCCCAGCAGAACGGGGCGGCGATCGTCCATCTTGCAAGTGGCGGCTGGCGCAGGGCCCACGATGATCCCAGCACTTTTGCTGAACTGCTCCGGCGAGGTTATACGGTGTTCCGGGTGGTGATCTCCGGCGAGCCGAAATTCACCATCATCGAACAGCTCCCTGACATCTCCCGTGCCGTACGGTTTATCCGATTCCATGCAGATTCCTACAAAATCGCGCCACATCGAATTGGCATCGAGGGGGCATCGTCTGGCGGTCACATGTACTTGTTACACGCCATGTCCGCGGACGATGGCAACCCTGATGCTCCGGATGAAATAGACCGTCTGTCGAGCCGGGTACAAGCCGTCGCCGTGTTCTTCCCGTTGACCGACCTCCTGAACTTCGGTGCCGCTGGCGTTGTGCAGGACGGCAATCTTGGTCCGCTTGAATTCCATCGGGCCTCGTTCGATTTCACCGAGTACGATACGAAGACACGCAGCTATAGGAAGGTCTCTGATGCCGCACAACGGCGACATCTCCTGCATCTGGCGTCACCCATCTCCTATGTGAACAAGAACAGTCCTCCAACATTGTTCATCCACGGCGACAAGGATGAAGTCACACCGCTTCAGCAATCGGAAGTGATGCTGGCAAAGCTAAGGGAGGCGGGAGTGGAAGCCAAGCTGGTGGTACACAAGGACGGCGGTCATCCCTGGCCCGACTTCTGGCAAGTGGACGGTCTGCAGTTCGCCGATTGGTTCGACAAGCACCTGAGTCCAAACAACTCGAAAACACGCTTGTAGCTAAACCCGTTGG
Organism: Lentisphaerota bacterium; assembly: GCA_025360875.1. Lineage (GTDB taxonomy): Bacteria > Verrucomicrobiota > Lentisphaeria > Victivallales > GWF2-50-93 > GWF2-50-93. Next base: position 4,968 of record JANYBI010000647.1, on the reverse strand, counting down.
AGTTCATCACGTGACCACGTTGACACGTGGAACGTGACTCACGTGGCAACTTTAGTGTGTCTTTGCATTCAATATGTTGCATACGCTAAAAGGACGTCTCTTGTCTTTGACTTGAAGGAAAGATATTTTAATAACGGCAAGCCGATATACATCAGGAGACAGCATTAAAAAACATAAACGGGCTCTTATAATAATTGTCTCAAGTGTAATCGTATTAGCTGCTATAACTTTCTTCATATTCTATGACTATAACGGCGACAGACGTTTTGTCCTCTATGACATTATGAAGGAATTGAGGGTGGACATGCCGTATAATACTGTCGAGGCAGTGATCGAAAAACATCACAAAGAGTTTATCATCGATGTGTATCCGGAAAATGCGATTGTTTTACGTGTGTCAATCGGTTTTTGCAGATATTGTTTTCTAACGGCATCATTTAATGATGACAAGCTTGAATTTGCTGGAATCCGAGGAGAAGGTGGCCCTAAAGATATCTTCAAAGATGCACCCGTAGATCTTGGACGTGAAAATCTAAAAACACGCAACAAGTCAGGTCATATGAGGTTTAGTACAACCGTTTATTGAGTATTGAAATTTTAAACCAAGAACATGCCTTGCGGCATTGACTACAAACGAATCAAAAACAATTTAGAGTTTGTTAGCAGTGAGGGCTATTCCTGAGTAATGCAGACATTCCTGCGTGCCATGCCGTAGCCTCTTAGCGAAGGATGGTCTGCAATTTCTAAATACAGGCTGAAAGCCTGTTTTACTAAAAGCCAGTAACCGTTAGCAGTTCAGGCAGCCGCCGGCGAGGATGATTGAGATGTCCTCGGCTGAGAGATTGTGTTTAAGCTCAATGCTTTTCTTCTCGCCATTCGCCTTTGCTATTTCCGCCTTTACTGGTTTCCCGACACCGAGCTGACTGCGAATTTCGCAAATCTTCAGGGAGTCTCCCTGTGCTATCTGGTCGTAGTCTGCGGAATTCGCAAATATCAGCGGGAGAATTCCGAAGTTGACAAGGTTTGCAGCATGTATCCTCTCAATGCTCACTGCGACCAGCACCTTTATCCCGAGATACATCGGGCAAATGGCGGCATGTTCACGGGATGAGCCCTGTCCATAGCTTTCGCGTCCGATAATTACACCGTGTTTTCCGGAATCCCTTACAGCTACGGCCCGCTGGGCAAACGTGGGCTTGCCCTGTTCACTGAAGCATTCGAAGACGACCTTGGAATATTCGGGGATGTTGCTGCGGTGTTTAAGGTGAATGCCGGCAGGCATGATGTGATCGGTCGTGATCTTGTCACCAACCTTGATGACAACTTCGCCGTTGACAGTTTCTGGAAGCTTGGTGTTCACCGGCGGTTTTCCAATGGTCGGCTTCCTGACGATCTCGACTTTGGCAGCTTCTTCCTCCGATACAGGTGGAATTATCATGCCGTCATCTATCAGGAAGCTTGACGCCTCATTAACCTTCGGGAACTTTATTCCAAGCGCCCTGGGATCAATGAATTTTCCGGTCAGGGCTGCAGCGCAGGCTGTGGCTGGGCTGACAAGGTATGCCATGTCGCCTTTTGTACCAGTACGTCCGGCAAAGTTGCGGTTGAAGGTGCGGAGGGTGACTGCGTCGTTCGCAGGGCTCATCCCCTGCCCTATGCAGGCGCCGCACGAAGTCTCGAGTATTCTGGCGCCAGCGGCGATCATGTCGGCAAGGGCGCCATTGTCAGAAATCATCTGGAGCACCTGGCGGCTTCCCGGCGCGATTGAAAATGAAACATGTTTTGCGATCTTCCTGTTCTTGAGCAATTTCGCGACAAGCATCAGGTCCTGGTATGAACTGTTCGTGCAGGAACCTATGATGATCTGCTGGACAGGGATATCGCCTATGTCTGCGACCGTCTTGATATTGTCAGGGCTTGACGGACATGCCGCCATAGGCACAAGTTTTTTCAGGTCGATCTCGATCACGCGGTCATACTCGGCATCATCATCAGCCTTGAGCTCGGACCATGATGCTCCCCTGCCCTGGGCTTCAAGGAAAGCCTTTGTCCGCTCGTCGGAAGGGAAAAGCGAAGTGGTGACTCCAAGTTCCGCACCCATGTTTGTGATAGTTGCGCGTTCCGGAACAGAGAGGCTGGCGACGCCAGGTCCGAAATATTCAACCATGCATCCGACATTCCCCTTGGTCGACAGGACGCTGAGCATCTTCAGGATAATATCTTTCGCCGAGATCCACGGCTTGAGATGTCCGGTAAGCTTCACTCCTATGACTTTGGGATATGCCATGCGGAAAGGTTTCCCAGCCATTGCGAGCGCGACATCGAGTCCGCCTGCGCCAATCGCCATCATGCCGATTCCGCCGTTTGTGGGCGTATGTGAATCCGAACCAAGGAGCGTCTTGCCGGGGATGCCAAATCTTTCGAGATGGACCTGGTGGCAGATCCCGTTGCCGGGCCTGGAGAAATAAATGCCTTTTGCAGCGGCTATGGACTGGAGGTAGAGATGGTCATTCTGGTTTTCCGGTCCGTTCTGCATCATATTGTGGTCGACGTATGAAACGGAAAGTTCAGTCCTGACCCTGCGAATGCCCATCGCCTCGAGTTCGAGATATGCCATTGTACCGGTGGCATCCTGGGTAAGGGTCTGATCGATTTTCACCGATATGGGCTGTCCGGGAATCTTATCGCCGGACAAGTGATGTGCGTCAATTATCTTTTGGACAACAGTGCCTTTTGCCATGGTATTCTCCAGAAATAAAATTTCCCTTCGGAAATTTTATCCGTTCTTTTCGGGATCCAGATCCTCTATGTCTCCGAACCTGAGAACGCCACGTTTGCTGGCCTGGACGAATTCAAGGAATTCCCTGACTTCGGGGAGGTCCGGGACATCGGACTTGATCTTCTCAATGGCATTGGGTATGGTCAGTTTCGCCCTGAAGAATATCTGATATACATCCCTTATTGCCTCAATGGTTTCCTTGGAGAAGCCGTTGCGCCTGAATCCGACGATGTTCATCCCGAGTATGGCGCCGTTCCTTCCGCTGCAGATCATGAACGGAGGAAGATCCATCGAGATAGCTGAACACCCGCTGAGGACGGCGAAGCGTCCGACCCTGCAGAACTGGTGGATGGCGGTCTGTGCGGATATGAGGCAGTTATTTCCGATATTGACGTATCCGCCGAGCGTGGCGCAGTTGACGAGGATGACCTTGTCTCCGATAACGCAGTTGTGGGCGATATGGGAGTTGGCCATGAAGAGGCAGTTGCTGCCGACGGTAGTTACTGTCTCAGGCTGTGTTCCGGGCTGGATAGTCACATATTCACGGATAAGATTGTTGTTTCCGATATTCGTGTATGAGACTCCGCCCTTGAAATTGAAATCCTGGGGGTTTGTCCCGATACATGCGAACGGATAGAGGCTATTATTCGTCCCCATGGTGGTATGGCCGCCAACATAGCAATGGGCAATCAGCTTGGACCCTGCACCGATCGTAACATCCGGACCTACAATACAATATGGTCCTATCTCGACGTCATCTGCAATCTTGGCATTTGTATCAACAATGGCTGACTGATGGATTTTAGGCATTTCGAATTCCTTTATAAAATTAATTGACTATCGTTAAAATAATACTAACTTCAACGCGGAACGTCCATATGCAGAACATGCCGCATACCGCCTGTTCAAACTCAAGCCTTATAATAGACTATGTTTTTATTTAATTAAAAGCTGGGAAGGACAAGTTTTGCAATCAATTTTCATAAATTGGCTTGTTTTCCAGACAAGTCATTTTATAGTATGCGCCTGTTCACGGATAATCTCCAGAAAGATGATTCCGTACAGTCAATAAAAAGCAAATAAAAAATACCGGAGAGATATCATGGCACATAAAAAAGGTCAATCGAGCAGTAAGAACGGGCGCGATAGCAAGCCGAAGATGCTTGGAGTAAAAGTATATGGCGGAGAGGTTGTCAGCGCCGGAAGCATCATAGTGCGCCAGCGCGGATCAAAGTTCCAGGCCGGCAAGAATGTCGGATGCGGACGTGATTTCACACTCTTTGCGCTTGTTGACGGGCTTGTCCAGTTTTCAAATGGCAAGAAACTGATCAACATCGTCCCCCAGCCCCAGCCCTGAAACAGATGTACAACTCACAAATTTAAAAAAAGCCCAGGAGACTGGGCTTTTTTTATACCAATAGGAAACTGAAAAAATGTTCGTAGACAAGGCTGTAATTAAAGTAAAAGGCGGAACCGGCGGCGGTGGATGCTGCAGTTTCTGCAGGGAAAAATATCGTCCCATGGGCGGCCCGAACGGCGGAAACGGCGGCCCCGGAGGAGATGTCATCCTTCTTGCCAATGAAAACGAGCAGAGTCTGGTCGACTATATCTTCATGAGGCATTTTCCGGCTGAGAACGGTGTCAACGGCAAAGGCAAGGACCAGCATGGCAAGAGAGGGAAGGACCTCATCCTGAAAATTCCACGGGGCACAGTAGTGAGAGATGCCAAGACCGGCAAAGTTATTGTTGATCTTGACGGACAGAACACAACTTTCACAATCGTCCATGGCGGCAAGGGCGGCAGAGGCAATGCGAGCTATCTAAGCAACAGCAACAAGGCGCCGAGGCAGCGCGAGTCCGGTAAACCCGGAGAGGAATTGGAAATAGAGCTTGAACTCAAGACGATCGCGGATGCCGGGCTTGTCGGGTTCCCGAATGCCGGAAAATCAACCCTCCTGAGGGCCATATCGCATGCGACTCCCAAAGTCGCGCCTTATCCTTTCACGACGCTTCATCCCATGGTCGGAGTCGTCAGTTTCCCCGATTTCCACAAACTGACAGTGGCGGACATACCCGGCCTCATCGACGGCGCCCATATGAACATCGGGCTCGGACATGAATTCCTGAAGCACATCGAAAGGACGAAAATACTTATCTACGTCCTTGACATGGCAAGCCTTGAAGGCAAA
>JANYBI010000772.1 GCA_025360875.1 Lentisphaerota bacterium | reverse complement strand
GTGCTGCCTGCACTCACAGGTCATTATTTCAACGTCGATTTGCGTACAGCGCAGCAGCGCTTTGAGGCGCTGCCTTGGATTCGCTCGGCTGTGGTGCAGCGGACTTTCCCGAACACCTTAGCCGTGACTTTGACTGCCCATGTGCCCGTGGCACGTTGGGGAGCGCAAAGCAATGACACGGATATTGAGCGTTTAGTCAATGCGCAAGGCGAAATTTTTGAAGCGTCAGGTGGGCAAATAGACACTGACGAGCTACCGTTGCTCTCAGGCTCCGATGCAACGTCCGCCTTGGTGCTTGCGCTTTATCAAAATTTGCAGACGCGTTTGCAGGCCAGCATGCCCAATCAAACCGTCACAGAGCTAGGTCAAAGCCCGCAAGGGCTGTGGCTTAATCTTTACAAGGTGGTAATAAAGACTTAAATGAGCTTAAATCAAGTAGGAAATTAAGCCGTGCCGACGAGACTGGCAAATTGTCGCCTTGGGACTATGTTTAACTTTAGACACCATTCTAAAAACGGAGGCCGACTATGCGCTCGCAGTTGAAATTCCTGTCTGATGCGGAGAAGGAACGGATACACAACGACAGCCTCAAAATACTCTGGGAAGTAGGAGTCCGTTTCGCAAGTTCCAAGGCACTTGAAATACTTTCCAAAAATGGCGCTAGGATAGATCGTGATGAAAAGATTGCGCATATACCTCGCGAAATGGTGGAACAGGCACTCAAGACAGCTCCAAAATCATTCACGCTAGGAGCAAGGAATCCTAATTTCAATTTCTCTTTCCCCTCTGCATGGACCGGATATACCCTTGACGGGGAAGCGACTTTTGCGATTGATTACGAGTCCGGCGAAAGACGCAATGGCACAACCAAGGATCTGATTGCCAGTCTCCGGATTTTCGAGGAGATGCGGTTGGGCGCCGTAGTCTGGCCCAACGTGATGCTCAGCGATATCCCGATTGAGTCGGCCGATATCCGTAGCACATGCATCTCACTGATGAACTCTTCGAAGCACATCCAGCACGAACTGCATAATATAGAAGAAGTTCCTTATCTGATAGAAGTACTGAGCGCTGTGCTCGGAAGCGAACAGGCTATCCGGGAAAGGAAAATATTCTCCGTCTGCTATTGCACCATACCTCCTCTTACCCATGACGAGCACATGTGCGAAGCGTATCTGGAACTTGCCAAATTCCATGTGCCGATCCTGTCATATCCGATGCCAGCCTGCGGATCAACAGGTCCGGCCAGCCTATACTCGAATATTGCGGTCGCCAACGCCGAAGGATTGTCGACGCTTGTTCTTTTCCAGATGGCATGTCCCGGAACTCCAGTCATCCTTGGCAATGCAGCAGGGATAATGAATTTTCTTTCAGGAGGATTCCTGGAGGGCGCACCTGAATCGGCCCTTGTCAGCAGTGGCACCGGCGAGATGGCGCGATTCTACGGACTTCCCTGTATCCAGGCGGGATGTCTGACGGATGCAAAGGCGGCGGGCCCTCAGGCTATCATGGAAAAAATGCTTTCGACGATGCCATTGGTCCTTTCAGGAGTTGATATCATAAATGGAATAGGCGAACTGGAGACCAGCCAGCTCCTGGTCCAGGAGCAGATTGTCGTCGACCATGAGATCGCATGCATGTGCAGGCGGCTGAAAGATGGAATAGAAGTCAGCGGTTCAAAGAATCTGATTGAAGATGTGGCAAGAGTGAAGCCCGGCGGGCATTATCTGATGGAGGAAAGCACTTTGACGGCCTGCCATAGCGGTGAATTCTACATGCCGCAGCTTGTCGACAGGAATACCTGTGACCAGTGGATGGAGCTGGGCCGTCCTGATCTCTACAGCAAGGCAAAGGAGAAAGTCGGCGAAATCCTCGGTTCTCCATTGAAAAATCCGCTACCCGACAAAGTGATTGGAAAATTACAGGACATAATGGAGAAAGCTGACAGGGAACTGAAATAAATTCCTTTCAATAAAAAACTCAACAAACCAGTATGATAAGGAGAACAAGCAAACATGGCCACAAAACGCAAACCAGCCCCTCTCTCGCTGAAACCGGATTTCGAGGATGCAGCACGCCGTTGGGAGGCCTATCTCCAGGGAGAGTTGCTTGACCGTCCATTGGTCTGCGTGACAGCACCCATTGCGGGGAAAAAAACGGTTCCCGGGAGCAGCTATCATGACCGCGTCAACGGCGATATGGATCAGATTATTGAAAACATGCTGATCAACGCCGAGGCGACATATTTCGGTGGTGAAGCTATGCCGGCGACGTGGCTGAGCTTCGGATGTGACGAGATCGCCGCCTTCTGCGGCGCCGAACTGCACTTCTCTCCCGATTCTCCCGATACATGCTGGTCGAAGCCTTTCGTCGATGATTGGGAAAAGGTGCTGCCGTTGCGGCTGCAGGAGAACAATCCCCTCTGGCAGCGTATGCTGAAGTTCTACCGCAAGGCCGCGGACCGCCTCGGCGGGAAAATGCTCCTGAACCATCTCGATCTGCATACGAACGGCGACCTGCTGGCGCCGATCCGCGGGCCTGAACGGCTTTGTATGGATATGATCGAACAGCCGGAAGTCATCGACCGCGCCATGGCAGACGCGCGGACGATCTTCAAGAAAGTCTGGTACGACATCGCCGCTGCGGGACGGATGGACGAGTTCGGCTATTGCGGAGGCTTGTACTCGATGGAGGGTGCTGCGGTGATCTCGTGCGATTTCTGCTGCATGATCGGACGGGATATGTTCCGCCGATGGATCCTGCCGGAATACGAGGCCGAGTCGGCCATTGTCAAGCATGCCTTTCATCACTGGGACGGGCCGGGCGCATTGACTCACGAGGCCGACATCCTCGCATGCAAAGGTTTCCACACCATAGGTTACGTACCGACAGTGGGGCACGGTGTCGGACGGATCAAGCACATCGAGTGCCTCGATCTCCTCAAACGCTGCCAGAAGGCGGGCAAGGCCGTGCAGGCGTACGGAACGCCAGATGAGGTGAAGCTGATGCACCGCGAGCTCGATCCCGCGAAAGTGATGTATTGCACGAACACCGCGACACCGCAGGAGGCGGAAGAACTGCTGAGCTGGCTTGTGCGGAACACGTGAGTTGCCCGCAAGCATGCCATATCCTGTCGAAAACATTCGAACTATGGCAGAGAACTTGATCGCCTACGGCAAGGTGATTAGAAAACTGCAGGGTATTGAGCCAGATAATCTTTTTTGCCTGAGCTTTTGGTTTAATTGAATTTGAAACAAACGTCTTTTTGGGGGATTCATGAACAGGATTAACCTTTGTTTAAATGATCTTGCCTGCCTGGCGGCACTTCTGCTGGGCATAATTGCGGGACTGATTTATTTTCTTCTTCGAAGAACTCCATCGGCTGAAAACTGCAGGGGACTGGGACGGATCCGTCGGGAATTCCTCTTCAGCGCAGTGATAGTGTCCACTCTGTTCTCCTATATTTTATTCTGTTCCACGAAACTGCTCGCCCAGGACAAGCCTGAACTCGTCCAGTCAGACAAGAAAGATGCCGTGAACGACAAGAAGAAAATACTCGAGTCAAAGGAATGGCAGGAACTCAAGGTCTACTGGAATATCATAACTGCAAAATATGATACTTTGCAGGAAAAAGATGCCCATTTCGGGGGTTTTTCAGATTGGAAGAGCGTTCTGCTCGATAAGATTTCAGATTACAAGATAGGCAAGCTCGACAGGCTTGTTGCAGAAGGGGCGATGACAAAAGATACACGGAAGGCATTGGGCCGTATGGTGAAAAGCGTTGCTTCTTACATGTACAACTCACATTCGGGATCCACATGCTATATGATGACTCAAGAAGGTTCTCGTCGTCGTGATAATATTGGTAAGCTGTACAGAGAGTCATTAATCCTCCAGCAGCAATTTGCCAATGGAACTCTTAGCCCGAATGTTCTGGAGAAGGCGACTAAGAATATGACAGAAACTTTGGAAGCGCTGGATCTCCTGAATGAGAAATCTGGAGAGAGTGAGAATGCCGGTGAAAAGCTTGTGATCTCGGACAAGGTTGAACGTAAAAGTCGGGCGGTTGTCGAATATATTGTCGCTCTTAACGAATACACAAAGGATCCAGAGGCTGAAAAAACACTGTATAATGAGTTCAAAGGGCAGAATGCCGTGGACATTATTCTTAATTTGCTGAATGATCTGGAAAAACAGAAAAAGAAAGGTCTTGAAGGAGCGTGGGAGACGAGACGTATAAAGGAGACCGTTGCTGATGCTCTTGGTGTCATCGGAGGGAAAGAGCAAAATCCCGTTCTCCGGGATTTATACAAGGATGAATCCCTTTCAACGTTTCAGAGTAGTTCAAGCACTTCCGATGGGAAGATTGATGACGACAAGATGGAGCTTTTCGTACATTATCCGATACGCGATGCCGCTGCCAGAGCCCTTCAGAAAAGAGGAGTGCAGGTTAAACTGGAGAGCGAGCAGAAACCAGATTCTCCCGAGGGAAGGGCAATGATCCTGAAGGCGCTTGAAAGCGATGATTTATTGAATAACCGATATGGTATAAACGCAGCAGGGTTCTCAAGAGACAAATCAATGATTTCTGTGATTGCGAAGTTCGCAGAAAAATCTCCTGCCCTTGCTGGCGATGCAATTGAGGCATTGGGAAACCTTGGGGGCAGGGCATCAGTTCCCATGATTGTTTCCATATACGAGAAAAACGATAAGCAGGAAACATCTTTCCTGGCAGAAGCCCTAGGGAAAATTGGAGGTGGCGATGCAGTTGCTTATCTTAAGAAAGAATATGCCGATGACAAGAATAAGTCCGTAAAATATTGTCTTCTTAAAGCGTTAATCAAGGCCAAGGCGGCCGGGCTTGACGAAATTCTTGATTCGGCAATCAAAGATTCCGATAAAGATATCCAGATTATTGCTGCTATCAAACTCTATAAATCTGGTAACCAGGAAGCAGAGAATATCTTGAATCGGATCCTTGCCGGAAACGATAAGTCGCTTGTAAGTTCACTTCAAATGCATCTCTGGAATGACAACGATCCAAAAGCCAAAGAGCTTTTGGATAAATGTAACAGAAGCCTCCGGAAGCCAGAAGGAGTTAACGATGTCAAAGATTAGTATCCCTTTCCTGTTGCTGGTGGCGTTCATATATGCGGCATGCCTGATTATCCTTAGACGCAAGCTTCCTGATTCAAGGTTGAAAACAGGGCTGGAACGGCGTTTCATCCTTGCAGTGCTCCTTATGGCAGGAATGTTGATGACAGCAGGCTGCAAAAAGGGAAAAACTACATTGTGTTATGCGCCTGCGTATAGGAAAGCCGAAATGGATAAATTAAATCCATCGACGGTGACTGCCGCTCTCAGGGCAGCCTGGAAAGTGCTTGACGTGGAGAAAGGTGAGGAGTTCAGGAATAAGCTGGAAGAATGCGTGAAGAACAAAAACATGGATGAGAATGTGTCAAAAATGCTTGCTCTCGCCTATTCGGAGATAAGTAAACACAGGATGAGGACGAGGCTAAAGGAGAATATGGTGACTTGTTATGAGCCAACTGCGCTTGGTGTTAAGCTGCAGGAATCAAATGAGACTGCATTGAAGCAGATTGAACTGCTGAGGGCGGTAAGGGCAAAGGGGATTGTTGATGATGAAACAGCCAGGAAGGTTTCCGAAACGCTTTCAAGGGAATTACAGTTACTGTCAGATGCGGCTGAGGTTTCAAAATTAAGTTATGAAGAACAGAAGAAGTTCATTGAGAAATCCAAAGATGCCGGAATTGTTCCTGGTGAAGCTGCCAAATCCGCAGCTAAAATCATAGTTGAGATTGAGAAAGAATGAAATTCCTCAGGAAAATTTTAAATATCACCTCATATCATTCAATCCTATACGAAGTCACCGCACGATGCAATCTGAAATGCCTCCACTGTTACAATGTCTGGAAGGATGATGTCGGATATCCGGAGAAGGAACTTGACACTTCTGACGCGAAGAGGTTGATCATTAAATCCATCCGTGAAAGCGGATGTAGCAATTTCACTTTTACCGGTGGAGAGCCCCTGTTGAGGAATGATCTCGAGGAGCTTGTTTCAACGGCAAAATCAAAATGCAGGAGCATAAACCTGATCACAAACGGAACTCTTTTGCCGGAAGACAGGATCAAAGCACTTATTGACGCAGGGGTTTCCCTCTTTGAACTCCCGCTCAATTCTTCAGATAGGAATGTCCATGATAGGATGGCTGGTGGATTCGAATGCTTCGATAAAGTTACACGTGCCGCAGCCGATATCCGTTATCATGGAGGAGATATCGCTTTTGTGTTTGTAGGGACTTCCTTGAACATTAAAGATTGGAAAAATGTCCTTGAGCTTGGGATTGCGCTGGGCGCAAGAAGCTTTCTCTACAACCGATATAATGCCGGGGGTGAATGCCATGACAGTCCTGAAAAGCTCATGCCGTCTGTTGCAGATGTGACTGATGGACTTTCAATAGCTGAGGAGTTTGCAGTGAAATATGGATTGGAAATAGGGGCTTCAATAGCCATTCAGCCATGTCTCATTGATACAGGCAAATATCCTCATGTCGGATTCGGCTTCTGTGCGGCCGGAACAGAACGCGCATATTACACGATTGATCCTGTCGGGAATGTCCGGCCGTGCAACCATACGTCCACGGTGCTGGGGAACATTCTGGAATATCCCCTGAAGAGAATTATAAAATCCCAGAAGCTTGATGCTTTCATGAAAGCTAGGCCGGAATTCTGCAGAGGATGTAAAATAGAGTTGGACTGCCAAGGCGGTTGCAAGGCGGCTGCGGAGGCCTGTTACGGTTCGCTAAGTGCCCTTGACCCTTTCCTTGAAATCAATAAGTTAAGGGCTGTAAGGCTGAAGAGGAATTAAAACAGTAAAACAAACGAGATAACTGAAATGGAATGGGATGATTTTGGTAAAAAAATATTGCATGCCATTTGTGGTGCAATCCTAGGATTTGTCATTGGCTTTGGAATGGGGTCAAGGTATTTAAGATATTCCTTGAATCATCTGCTAATATTTGCAGGTGCGGTTAGTTTAATACTAGGTTTCATAGCGTTCAGATATACAGATGAATTCTGGAATAATTTCGGTCGCAGATAAAAAGTTCCACAGATTTTAAGCATGTCTACTTCTTTTGTGGACTCCGCAGTTCCGACATCCTGATGGGTTTGAAAGAATTCCTAGTTTTAGTCCGGACTTCGGGATCGAGCGAGACGTATTTCCATCTCGCGAACGCGAAGTCGTGGGGCAGATAATTTTCCAGCCATCCGTGCATAAGCAGATATGATGTCGGGTTGCTCTCGAATATCCACGGGCATTGCTCCGTAAGGTAAACTGCCATCTTCCTGTATTTCTCGGTGCGTTCAGGGCTGTCAGGCATGAAAACTATTTCCTGGAACATACTGTCGAATTCAGGATCGTCATATCCGGCCTTGTTGCTGCCTCCGATATTCTTGCTGTAGAACACCTGGAGGAAATTCTCC
>JANYBI010000622.1 GCA_025360875.1 Lentisphaerota bacterium | reverse complement strand
CGATCGGTTACGACGGCGTCGAGCTGGCACTCATGCCCGGTTCATCGAAGTTGAAAGGCTTTATGACATAGTCGAAAGCCCCGTTCTTCATTGCGGCGACGGCCGGGCCGACATCGGAGGAATAGGCCGTCATGACAATTACAGCCATATGCGACTGAAGTTCCTTGGCTTGCTGGAGCAGAGTGATTCCATCGATGCCAGGCAGACGGACATCGGTGATCATGAGGTCGAAGACCTCCTCCTTCAGCTTATTAAGTGCTTCATTGCCATTGAGGCATGTCGATACTGAATGGCCTGATTTTAAAAGAAGCTTTTTCAGAACCTCGATTATGGTCAGTTCATCATCAACTACAAGTATTTTCGCCATATTAAACCCGAGATTTAGTGTGCATAAGTTAAATGATCATTCGCAAATGACTTTCAGAAGGAGCCTTTCATCCCACGTAAGAAGCCTTTTGCTCTCCTCGATGGCAATTTCTATATCCACCACCTTCTTCATGTCCTTGCGATGTGTCATTATTCCAAGGATGGCGCACCAATATGCGGAGACAACCTTGTTTTCAGACAGCAGTTTCGAGACGACAGCAGCGGGGGTTTCAGAAGAAATCACTTCAATTGATGCTTTGTCGGAGGCAGATGCCATTGGAGAACACTCAAGAATGTATTTAAGAATCTTTTCCGCATCTTTCGGAGAAGTTTTTCCGGACATGACCTCAAGGCCTGACTTCATCATGCAAAGCTTGGGATAGGACATAATCGCGCAAAATCTGCTGTCGTTAAGGCTCTCCTTGACCTGCCTTAGCATTGCATTGGGGTTATTTCCCGAACGGGCGATCTTAAGGATTGCAAGTTGCCTCCAGAGTTCTCCCGAGACAGTATTTCCACTGATACGGGCTTCAAGCAAAGGATAAAGTTCCTTGTCAGATTCAAACTTCTGAGTGGTCGCAAATGTTTTTGCCACAGCCTCAACCATGATTCGCGCGCATATGTCAGGCGCAGCACATTTAGACTCCTTGAGGAACAGGAGCCTTTTCAGGTCCAATGTCCTATTGTCATCAAGTATCCAGGCCGCCACACCGCACCAGTTCAAATCGTTTGCAAGCTCCGGTGCCTGCTTGAACTGCTCGCCATATTTCTTAAAAGCCCTTTGATACTCGTCCTTGTTCATATCAGTCCTCTGAAGGCAGACGAGCATGTCCAGAAGGGCAATCCTAACTTCACGGTCAGGCTTCCCAATATTGTATTGATGGGCAAGTGCCATGTCATGCGCCTTTATTGGAGAACGAATCATCAAGGCATATTCAATTGCCAGCGCGGCTGTCAGGGTATCCATCGGCCCCATCGGATTCCGCTTGAATTGTTCTGCCATGGTATTGAGTCCGGAAAGGACGGACATCTGGGAGTCCCAGTCACCATAATTCAGGGAAATAAGACCTTGGGCGAACATGAAAGACGGAACCCAGAAAGACATATTCCCCTTGACGCCCGATAGGAGCTTGTCTATATCCATGTACTTCGCAGAGTTCATTGTGGACAGGGCCTGTGACCAGTTGCCGATGTCGATTGAGCTGCCGACGGACATGGTTGAAAGCAGTTCCTGGTTATTTATTTTTCCGCTGCTGCGGACGACCTGTTCGTAAATCCAGGCGTCGCCGGGAGTCTCAACTTCCCAGTAGTAGAACGGAATCCTGTTGTCGGCAATGTTCTTGATGGAACTTGAGGACGAAAGGGCGGCAAGGCACTGGTCCTGTATGGTCCTTATCTTCTCTTTCGTGGAAGGATGTGGATTTTTTATGTTCCCGCACCTGGTATTGGCGCTCATCGCCTTCTCAAGCGCCTGGATGAATTTAGAGTTTTTGAGATCCTGTTCGGCCCCTTCAAGGAAAAGCAGGGCCTGCAATTCCGGCAGCAACGCCTGGAGAGTCAGGAACTGACGTTGTATTTCTTCCGAATATCTCTTGGACATATCCGTATTCTTAAAGTTGTTGCTAATGTCGATAAGGAGATGCGATGCCTCGAATATCTCACCCGTCTTCATCAGCCCTGCGAATCCCCGCCAGTTCTCAATCGCCTTTCTCTCCTCCTGTGCCTTCCTGAAATCATCGCATATAGCCTCCCAGTTCTTTTTCTCCTGGGCATTAAAGCAGCTGAACGCCTTGATGAATTCTGAAAACTGCTCGAACATTCCGTTGAAGACACAGAATGTCAGGATCGCGCTCGCATCCTGCTTTGAAAGTTTGACGGCTGAATCAGCATTGGTTATCCGCTGCTGTATCGACTGGAGAATGGTATCGGCGGCAATCTGGTCCCACTGGGGACTCTTCCCTGTCTTGATGATCTTGCCATTCTCATTGTCGACCTTCATAAGCTTTATGGTCTTGTCTGCAATCCGCTCGACTTCGAATTTTGCAAGATCCTTGCTGATACCCGGTAGCGGTTTGCCCTTGAATACCGCCTCATTCTTCTCGAAAACAAGGTAAAGCCCGGGCTCGCACGGAATGAGCGTATTTTTTATGAAATCAGCTTTCAAAAGGAACGATTCGGGTATCGGGGATTTTTTATTCTCATCCAGCCAGGCATCAATCAGCTCCTTAAGGTATGAGGCATCCTTTTTCTTGGAATATGATGCAGTAAAATCTCCAAGGACCAGATAGTACCCGTCTATGAGATTGTTCAATGA
>JANYBI010000613.1 GCA_025360875.1 Lentisphaerota bacterium | reverse complement strand
TCCTCAGCATTGAGGCGACTTCGCTCATTTCAGCGTTCATCTTCCTGTCGGTACGTGTGATGGTGAAATCTTTCTGGATATGCCTGCCTATGCTGGCTATGAAATTCTTGTCCAGATAGTTTCCGAACAGGAGTGTTCCATGTGAAGGTCCCTCCATCTTGCTTGACAATATCGAACAGGCGGAGAAAATGACAGGGAAGTTTTGCGCCATGAGTATGCCGCTCCTGGAAAAATCCTTGGAGCCATCGTCTTTAAATATTGAACTGTTTGCCTCAATACATTCGAGTATTTCCGGGGGCAGGGGGATCTTCTCCTTCTTGTCCGGATCAAAAGCTGTTCCATACACGATCTTCTGGGAGTTGTCGATGAAGACGATTATGTCCACTCCAAGATTTGCTATCGCCTGGTCTTGGAGGTTGGAGTCGAGATAGGACGGGTTTTTGCCTTCTATGAATGCGCAGCTTTCATCCCATCTGCCCCAGTCGGCGGAAAGCGTGTTGAGACGAGCAGTTTCAAGCTTAAGCGCCTCCGAAAGCTGTTTCGCGTTCTTCAACATCTGCTCTTCTTCCAGGCGGTTGAGGCCGGAAAGGATCGCGATGGATGAGAAAATGGACATCAGCGAAATGAGAATCAACAGGGTCGCCCCTGTGTATACGAGAGTTTTGACGCGAAGTTTCAATATGGTTTCCCACAGGCTTGATTTCTACCTGTATCCCCTTTTGTTTAATCTATGGATAACTCATTAAAAATCAAGCCAGTACATGAAAAAGCAATCTTAAATCCCGGCCAGTGTCCCCTGGTAGGCGCTTATAAGTTCCGCTAGGCCCGCGGAAAATAATTTCTTTCCGTCGACTTGGAAATGCAAAGCCGCGCCTTTGACTGTTTTTCCGGCGATCCCATGGGGGATGCCCTTTAGAAGTTTTTCAACTTTCTTCCTGTTTGCAGCTGGAACGGTCATTATGAAACGGCTGTTGCTTTCCGAGAAAAGGATCTCTTCCGCAGACAGTTCGCCTTCGACCGGAATTTCCGAAAGATCTATTTCCAGTCCCAGCCTGCCGGCGATTGCGATCTTCGCAAAACCAACTGCCAGTCCGCCTATTGCCGGCGTATGCAGTGAGCTTGCGAGGCCCTTTTCCGTGATGGAGCTGACCGCATTGTATATTGCTATTGCTTTCTTCGCGTCAACCTTGGGCACTTTGTTTCCGGTCGCCTCCCTCATGGCATAATATTCACTGCCTCCAAGCTCCGGTTTCGTCGCGCCTATGACAAAAATCAGATCGCCTGGATTCTTCACATCCAATGTCACAGCCCTGCTGATGTCGTTCATCTTGGCAATCGCACTGAAAAGCACGGTCGGCGGTATTGAAATCTTCCTGCCGCCCCGCGTGCTGTCATTCTTCATGCTGTCCTTGCCGGATATGCAAGGGACTTTGAAAGCCTTTGTATAATCATATAGGGCCTGGTTCGCCCTGACGAGCTGGGCAAGCTTGTATTCTCCGTCGGGAGTCTTCTCACTCTGCACAGGATCCGGCCAGCAGAAGTTGTCAAGCCCGGCTATGTGTCCAAGTTTCCCGCCGACGGCTATAATCCTCCTGATAGAAAGATCGATGACCGACGCCATCATGTGATATGTGTCAATGTCGCTGTAGCGTGGCAGGATTCCCGAGGAGAGAATGATCCCTTCCTTGCTGAGCTGTTCCGGCATTGTGACTGTCGCATCGCTCACGACATCCCTGTGTTTGCCTATGAAAGGCTTGATGACGCTGAGTCCTTTGACTTCATGATCGTATTGCCTGGCCTTGTATTCGTCGGAACAGATATTCAGGCGTCCTGCCATGTCAATGAAATCTTTTTTCAGGTTGCGCTTCGAGGCCGCCGGCTCCTTGTTTGAAGGCGGATTCCATTTCGCCTTCAGCTTCATCCGTGGAAGTCCGTCATGCATGAAATCAATATCGAGATACGCGATCGTCTTGTCGCCGTAGAGGACATGGAATTTGCCGTCGTCCGTGAATTCGCCCAGGACTGTCACCTCGACATCCCTGGATTCGGCAAGCTTCAGGAATTCGGATATGTTTTCCGGCGGTACCGCAAAACTCATTCTTTCCTGTGCTTCCGACAGTATGATCTCCCACGGCTGCAGTCCGGCATACTTCAACGGTGCCTTCTTGACATCTATCCTGCATCCTCCGCACAGGCTGGACATCTCGCCTATGCTCGAAGACAGTCCGCCTGCGCCGTTGTCGGTCACGAACCTGTAAAGTCTTCTGTCTCTCGCCTCGTATATGAAATCCCCCATCTTCTTCTGGGTAATCGGATCACCGATCTGGACCGCCTGCGTAGGACTGTCCTTATGGAGCTCCTCGCTGGAGAATGTCGCGCCGTGGATTCCATCTTTGCCGATTCGTCCTCCGGCCATCACCGCGAGATCGCCAGGTTTTATCTGTTTGCTGTGTCCGGGAACTGGACCGATTTTCCGGGGAAGCGTTCCAACCGTTCCACAGTAGACAAGCGGTTTGCCGAGATATCTTTCTTCGAAATATTCCCAGCCCAGCCCATACGGTATGCCGCTCTGGTTTCCACCGTCGATCACTCCCTTATGGATCCCGTCCCGCAGACGCCTCGGATGGTGGAGACCCTCGGGGATGTCCTTTTCCTCCGTGAACGGTGAACCCAGGCAGTAGCCCCAGGCATTTATAAGAAGATTGGCACCTTGTCCTGTTCCCATGGGATCACGGTTTACGCCTACGATTCCGGTCATCGCGCCGCCGTATGGATCAAGAGCTGACGGACTGTTATGCGTTTCGACCTTATATACCAAATCGATCTTGTCGTTGAACTTGATCACTCCGGCATTGTCATGGAATACCGATACCAGCCAGTCGACCTCTTTCGATATCTCCTCAGTGCTTTTCTTGATGAAGGACTTGAAGCATGAGACAATTTTTATCGTTTTGCCATTCTCATCCACATATTCTATCTCGGCATCGAAAATCTTGTGCTTGCAGTGCTCGGACCAGGTCTGTGCGAGGATTTCCAGTTCAGCATCCATCGGATTTTTGCCGAGGCCGGCTTTCTCACGTCCCTTGGCTTTTCGGAAGTAGTCCTGTATGACCTTCATCTCGTCGAGAGTCAGTGCAAGGATTCCATTCCGGCTGATCTCCATCAGCTGTGCGTCGCCAACTTCAAGGTTGATTTCCTTTATCTTTCCGCCGTCAGATTCCTTTACATACGGAAGGTTGAAGGGAATCGGTGTTCTGGCGAGATCCTTTTTTCCGTATATGGCTATGGTTTCGATCAGTTCGTTTGCGAGAAGTTTGTTGGCGATTGTCTCGGCATCGTTCTTGTCCAGGGACTTCCCATTGATGAGATATTCGACGGAACTGAAGACAAACTCATCCTCGCGAAGATTTCTTCCGATGATGTCCCCGATAGCCTCGTGTGCCGAACGCCCCACGTTGTCCGTCACGCCGGGTCTGAATCCGACAACAATAAGCCAGTCGCAGCCTGTACCGGCTGTTTCACCAACAATCCCTTTCTGGAGCACTGGATTCGACAGTTCGGCGGCGATTTTTGACGCTTCCCCGCGCGTGATGTCCGAGGACAATGTATAGACGTCCCTGGTCCTGACCTTGTCGACCGGCAGCTTCAGGAAGTTATGGATCTGCTTCTTGACTGATTCCCCGCGGGAATCCCGCCACTTGTCATAAGTCGAAACTTCTATTCTGTAATTCATATGTACCTGTGCACCGGAAATATTAAAGTTTTGTTTTTATCGGAGAAGATGAAATCTATGTTAGAAATTATAAAATTCTAGAGCTTTCCGTGTGATTCGCGTTTAATATTTTTTAGCCTGCAGGCTAAAAAATATGCTGCACCAGGATTTTCACCCCGATCCCAACCAGTATCAGGCCGCCCAGCGCCTCGATTTTCTCTTCGAAGAAGTGGCCGATGAAATCGCCTACCATGACTCCTATGAAACAGATAAGGAATGTGATGACGCCGATGATAATTACCGCCATGTAGATGCTGTTGGAGAGGAGCGAAAGCGAGATGCCGACGGCGAAGGCGTCAATGCTTGTGGCTACCGACAGGAAGAGCAGGGTTTTCAAGTTGGTAGGGTCGAATTTCTCCTCTTCCTCCTTGATGATGAACGCCTCGTAGATCATTTTGCCGCCGGTGGCGGCAAGTATGGCGAATATGACCCAGTGGTCGAACGCCGCTATCAGATCTTTCATGAACGTACCGGCAAATGCCCCGACGAGCGGCATCAGCAGCTGGAATATCCCGAAGAAAAAAGCGATCTTCAGGGCATTCTTCAGCTTTGACTTCTTAAGTATGATGCCGCTGGCTATCGATACCGCGAGCGCATCCATCGAAAGGGCGACAGCTATCAGGAAAGTTTCAGTAATATTCATTTTTTAAGCTCTGAAATGGATTTGTAGAAGAAGTAACCGACAATTGCAAATGTCACCACCGGAGACACCCAGCTCGGGATATGCACACCGAAAGCTTCCGAAATCATTATCATGCCAAGCACGAAGATGGAATACATCGCGCCATTCTTGAGATATGCGAATTTCTTGATGTTGTCGATGTTCCTCACTGTGAACTCGCGGAGTACGAACGCCCCGATGCCGTTGCCTATGATGATCAGCGGGACGGACATTGTGAATGCAAAAGCCCCGAGGACTCCGTCGATCGAGAATGTAGTGTCCAGCGCTTCAAGATAGATTATCTTGCTGATGTCGGAGTGCGCGGACTTCATCAGTTCTTTTTCGCTCATCTCCGCGCTGTGCTTGAACCCGAGCATTATGAAAAATCCGGTTGAGCCTATCACGCATCCGAAAGCCATCATGGGATCGAGCTTCATGGCGAACCAGACAACTGCCGAAAGGATAAGGGAGACGACTCCATAGAACCATACCGATTGGGCATGGAAGAATTTTTCACCGAAAAATCCGTACTTCTTGGGCTCGACAAGCAGCCAATGGATAAAGAGGAATATGAGGAAAACTCCGCCGCCTGCGAGAAGTATCGGTGCGGATTTCGCAATCGACTTCTGCACTTCCGGATTGCTGCTGAACGTGGCGGTAAGCGCTCCGATAGGGCCCAATGACGGGTTGACTGACCAGACTATGATCCATGGCAGCGTCCCCCTGACAACAAAGACCGCAAACAGAAGTCCCCATAGCAGGAACCATTTCTGCGCACGACGGCTCATCGTCGAAAGCACCTCGGCGTTGATTATGGCATTGTCGACGCTGGTTATGATCTCAAACAGGCAAAGGCCCATTATCGTCAGTATGATTGAAAAAACAGTCATGAGATTATTTCCGGTTTAATTAATCTATCACAGGTATTCTGTCTGTGTCGGAGCGCCGGCATCCTGCCGGCAATTATATTATCTCAATAGATTCCTAACCACAGGCAAGATGCCTGTGTTACATTTTTAATTCGCCTCGCCTGCACGCCCAGCACATCTGCGATACGGTCACGAAGTATGATGCGGGTACGCGGTTGAGCACGGATATGAAAACTTCCAGAGCCGTGATCTTTCCGCCAAGCCCCATTGCCCCGATCCCAAGGGAATTTATTTCGGCAAGAAGCTTCTTCTCAAGCTCTGCAATTACCGGATAATTGTTACGTTCCCCGATTTTCCGCAGGAACTGCTTCTTGCTTTCCGCATATCCCGATGCCCTGTCACCGCCTATGCAGACAGAAATAATTCCCGGTGGACATCCTTTTCCCTGCGCCCGGAACACGGCATCAAGCACGCAACGCCGTACTCCGTCAATATCCCTGCCTGCATCAAGATTGTCGTCAGGCAGCGAATACTGCATCCCTACATTCTCGCTGCCACCGCCTTTCAACAGGAGTTTGACGTTCAGTTTCTTCGAAACTTTCTCATCCCAATATATCATCGGACTTCCCGGTCCGACGTTTGTACCATCGTTCCTGCCGCTTATCGGGCACACTGAATTTTTTCTCAGATAACCTTTTTCCGTAGCCCTGATTATTGCGGATTCCGCAGCCTTCCTGAATGACGGTTTGTCATAGTTCCGCGGACAGCTCGCATAGAATGTGATTGCGCCGGTGTCCTGACAGAGCGGCTGGGTTTTGCCTGAAGCTATTCCTATGTTCCTGAGTATGATTTCAATTTGCTGGCGGGCAGGGGAGTTCTTCGCCTCCTTCAGACAGGCTTTCTTCAGTGCGGACTGAATGTCAGCCGGTATCTCGCAGGATGTCCGGCATATCAGATCAAAAATTTTATCAGTCAGAGTTTTCATTTTAAGTAGGGCGGTGTTTTAACCCGCCGATCCGCTTGTGATCATTTTATCGTTGGAATTTAGACAGGATTGACAGGATTTGCAAGATAAATCGTCCGGGATCAATACTTTTGGAGTAAGTACTTCGCGCTGTCTTAGCGCAAGAAACGAAAGTTGCCCTCTTACTTTTTCCCATCCTTGGCTTCAGTTATTCCATATTTGACTATATAATCATCTATATCTGTTTGCGGGATGAACCAGAGAACTTTTGAATTGCAGCTTTTAATGAAAAGGCCTGCTTCTTTCAACCAGACACAGTTACCGGAGATCGTATTGTTAGAAAACTTTTCATGTCTGTCTATCCCCGCATTCCTCTCGTTCATCATGCTGAACTGCTGGTCACCCATGTCGAACTCCAGCCTGATTGGAATTCCTTCAGTTCCATTTTCTGGGAAGGCAATTAGATATTTAGGCCCGGGATCCTTAGGGGTTTCGGTATAATAGAAGGCGGTTTTCCCATCGTAGCACAAATACCTGTTTGCGGGCTTGAGATACTGTCCGGAAGTCCTCCATTCCCTGAGGTCCTTGAAAAGCTCTGGCAGTTCCTTGTTATTATTATAGTGGAGATAGATTGCCCTTAGAGAATCCTTGCCGGGCAAAAGCACCATGAAACCTCCATAGGTATATCTTCCGTAGAAATCCCCTCCTTCCGAAAAGAATTCGAGGAATATCTTATGTCTGATCGGGCTGCAGAGCTGCTCTTTTTCGGCTGAAAATAAATCCCCCCATCCACCATTGGCCACGCCATATGTCAGATATCGCGGTGAATATGGTTTATCCTTAAAAGTTGCAACCACGAGGGCTACTCCGGGGGAAACTTCCATAATCTCTTCAACTTTGAACTGGGAACTGTTATCCAATGGCGACTGTGACGGATTACGTTTTGAGGAGACCAATATTTCACTTTTGCCATTCTTTAAATAAACCTTGATTATTCCAGCATCCAAATCCGAGTTGCCGGATTCAGCAGGGTTGTAGGCTATGAATGCGGTTTCGCCGATAATCTTCGCACATGCGTATTTCTTTTCAAATATCTCCCGTTCGCTCCATCTGCCACCCCTGATGTCATAGGTCAGTAGTTTGTTCTTTTCTATGACTAAAACTGCATACTCCTCGGAAACATCTGCAGCCGTCAAGCTTGAAATATTCTGGCATGGGATATCCACCATACCGGCTGAACTTCCGTCAGGATTTATAAATACAAGCTTGTAGGCAGAGGCGGTTTTTACAGCATATGAACAGATAAGAGAAAGGCCTCCTGAAGCGGTTCCGGAAATATGCAGTATCTGGAATCCTCTGCCTTCAGCTGTTTCCTTGGCCTCATATGGGTTCCATATCCTTGAGACCATGAGCCCCTTGGCTTTTGAACTCTGAATCTGGGGGTGTTTTTTCAAGATCTCATTGTTATAGGTAATTGTGAAGTCATAAATCCCTGTGCTTTTAAGAGATTCCTTGATCGTGTCCCGATATTTATCAAGCAGCAACAGGACGGTTTTTGCATCGACCGGCGTTGAGTCCTTTAACCAGGCTGAAAAAACATCCGGGAGGTTTGCGGAATGTTTAGCGATCTTTCTTGAGGAGCTTTCCTCAAGAATGAATTTCACGTATTTGAAAAGATATTGATACGCTTCTTCCTTGTCTGCGGCTGAAACATCGAAGTCGTTTGTTGAAAAAACGGGGATGTCTGATTTGCCATCAATGATATTCGTCCTCTCCTTCCAACACAAATCCATAATATCCATGAGATATTTATTTTTCTCATTAGGCGAGGATTGCCTATACATCCAGGCCTTGATGTATAAGCCCGCATATCTCGCCTTCAAGTCTCCTGACACGCAAAGGCTATCAGTAAATTCGTTCCACATCCCTTCCAAAGCCTTCCTTTCAACTTTGCCATCCCAATCAATAAGATATGGAATTCTTAACGGATCATCTACCTGTTTCATCTGCGAGCATATACGGCACGGCGCCCTGAAGATTGTCATTTCTCTCAATATTTCCTTGAAGATCAATGTTTTTCTGATTTCATAATAATACTGTCCTGCATCTTTAATATGCCTGCTGCATATATAATCTTTATAGGCTTGCAGAATTTCTTCCAGATTGTCATACCATAAAGGAATATAGGCAGCCTTGATTTCAAAGATACTGGCCGACAAACCATAATTGAAGTATTTGCCTGCGATAAC
>JANYBI010000585.1 GCA_025360875.1 Lentisphaerota bacterium | reverse complement strand
AAACCATGAAATAAACTAATAACAGGAAAAATCCATATTCGCCTATTTTCTTTTCGGCGAATACAGCTTGATATTGGCAAGGCTGAGACCTGCAAGGCTGATGGTTTGAAAATGATAGGCGAAATTGCCGATTTCGGAAATGGCATGGGCGTCGGTCCCTATCGAGACCGGAACTCCGAGGTCTACGCATTCCTGCAACATGTCAACATCAGTCGGAACGACATAATGTCCGTTCAGCTCCATGGACACCCTGGCGCTTTTTGCCTCCTTCACGATTTCCCTGACAATCGCCCTTGTAACGGGAAACTGGTTGTTGATCCATCTGAAAGGATGGCCCAGGACGTCTATCCCGGTGTTGATAAGTCTCTTGGTATGGGTCTTCCAGTCCTTAAGTATGAGTTTCCTGTCCTCCTCGATGTCAATCGGGAGATAATGCACGCTTCCGATCAGGATGTCGATCCTGTCCCTGAAAGAATCGTCGATCGTGAGTCGTCCGTCATGCATCATTTCGACTTCAAGTCCGGGCAGGACGCCCTGTATTCTGAATTTTGCGAGGTTCGCAAGATGTGATTCGAGACGGGCATTGCCCCAGTCCCTGTGCTCGTCGAAGATCCTGCTGTCTGAGATATACTGCCAGCTCCAGGCCATTTCGGAGGGGAAATACACGGCCATTCCGTGGTCGGTCACGTATACTGCATCGACTTCGGTGTCAGTTTTGACAAGGTCGGCGTAGATTTCCGGGGTGAGCGCCTTTTCGGCGCAGTAGCTC
This sequence comes from Lentisphaerota bacterium, assembly GCA_025360875.1. GTDB lineage: Bacteria > Verrucomicrobiota > Lentisphaeria > Victivallales > GWF2-50-93 > GWF2-50-93. The sequence continues at coordinate 3,852 of JANYBI010000585.1, read as the reverse complement.
ATATTCGTATGGGCGTGGCAATCGATCATAAGGCAAACCTAAATAAAAACGTTCCGCCTTCCATTCTTGTAAGAGGAAAGGCGGAACGCAGATATTGCAGGAAAATCATTTTTTTGCTGATTTTGCGGCAAGAAGTTTTGCGAGACGGGATTTCTTCCTGTCTGCCTTGTTCTTGTGGATTGAACCGTATTTCACGGCCTTGTCCAATAAGGAGACGAGTTCGGAACAGAGTTTCTTGGCGTCCTTCGGATCCGCTGAACTTACAGCCGCCCTGTATTCTTTCTCGACTGTGCCGATGGTGCGCCTGGTGGATTTGTGCTTGATCCGGGCCGCTTCGCTTGTCTTCAAACTCTTTGCTGCTGATTTGGTATGCATTTACTCAACCTTTCTTCATTCATTTTTCAACACACTAGTACGCCCTTTGGCGCTTGACGGGCAGTAAATTGACATGCTAAAAGGAAAATTCAAGCGCGGTTTATCATGAGAGGCTCTTAAATTTAGAGCTTATCATGTTTGAAATGCAGGATTTGAGATGTTATATTACAATTTCACAGAAGAAATTATACATAAATTTTACCGTGCACGGTTTTCTGAAAGTGGGTTCCTGCCCACTTTTATTTTGTGTAGGCAATATATAAGGAGTTTCCGACAATGATTATGAATAATGAACTGCTGGCGACCTTGGACTATATCGAGCAGGAGCGAGGCATAAGCAGGGAAGTTCTTGTTGACGCCATCGAGAAGGCGATACTTTCCGCCTCCAAGAAAAGCATACATCCTGCAAACGATCTTGAGGTCAAGATTGACCTGACAACCGGACAGATCAAGGCCTGGGCGAAGCTTGAGGCTGTAGAGTCGAATCCGAACTGCGACCAGATCCTGCTGACTGCCGCCAGGGAACGTTTCCCCAATACTAAGCTGGGAGAAGTCCTCAAATGGGAAGTCACGCCGAAGAATTTCGGCAGGATAGCCGCCCAGTATGCGAAGAATACGATCATGAACCAGCTGCGCAAGGCTGAAAAGGAGATCGTCTTCGAGGAGTTCAAGGAACGGATCGGGCAGATAGTGAGCGGTGTTGTCAGGCGGTTTGAAGCGGGCAATATCATCATCGACATGCAGAAGGCCGAGGGTGTGCTTTCGCCCAAGGACAAGATTCCGGGGGAGAGCTACATGCAGGGTGACAGGATCAATGCGATCCTGAAGAAGATCGATCCTTCCGGCTCCGGTCCGAGCCTGATGCTCAGCAGGGTGTCCGACGATTTCATAAAGAGACTTTTCGAGAGGGAGGTATCCGAGATACATGATGGCATAGTCCAGATAAAAGCCATCGCCCGTGAGCCCGGTTCGAGGACAAAGATTGCCGTACTCAGCTCTGATCCGCATGTGGATCCCGTGGGAGCATGCGTTGGCATGCGCGGGATGAGGGTCAAGAACATAACGTCCGAACTGGGTGGCGAGAAGATAGACATTGTCCCTTTTGACCCGGATCTCAGGGTTTTCGCGGCAAAGGCGCTGCAGCCTGCGGCGCTGAAGAGCGTTGAGCTTGACGAGGCCTCAAAGACACTCAATATAAAGGTCGCCTCGGACCAGCTGTCGCTTGCGATAGGCAAGCGTGGACAGAATGTAAGGCTCACTTCAAAGCTTCTCGGCTGGAAGATAAACATAAACCCCGAAGAGGTTGAGACGGAAATGACTTTCGAGGAGAAGCTCGGGCAGACTATTGAGTCGCTGTCAGGGATACTCAAGATTGACGCTGAAATCGCAAAGAAGCTTGTCAGCGGAGGATTCCTTACCGTTGAAGGTCTCAAAGGGGTGGATGACTCCGAAATTTCAAAGATACAGGGGCTCTCGGAGGATGAGGTGGAAGCGGTTCAGAAGGCCCTGAAGAAACTTGATTGATAAAATCGACAAATAATAACAATACAAGAGATTTAAATGGGTGTTAAAACCAAAATTAAAGTGAAGGATGTTGTTAAGAAATTCAACATCCCTTTGAGCAGGGTCATCAAGGAGCTCAAAGAGCTTGGCATGGACGTAAGCACGGGGTCAAGCGAGATTGGCATCGACTTTGTGGACCTTGTATATGATCATTTTCTGGAAATAAACAAGAAGGCCAAGGACGCCGAAAAGGATTCCGATCTGAAGGAAGTCCACGTCAAGACCCCGATTGTTGTAAAAGTTCTTTCGGATGCGCTTGGGAAGAAGCCCAACGAGATCATAAGTTCCCTCCTTACAATGAATGTTCTTGCGAGCATGAACCAGTCGATCGATCCTGATGTGGCCAAAAAGCTTGGCAGGAAATTCGGCATATCCCTGATCGTAGACCGTCGCGAAAAGGACGGCCATCTGGTAAAGCAGGATGATAATAAGCCCTCCCCTGAGGATGCGCTTGATCAGGAGAAAGACAATCCCGAGGATATGGTCAATAGGCCTCCTGTTGTCACATTCCTGGGCCATGTTGACCATGGGAAGACTTCGCTGCAGGATGCGATCAGGAAGACGAATGTCGCAGGCGGGGAAGCGGGCGGGATAACCCAGCACATAGGCGCATCAGTCGTGAATGTGCATGGGAAAACCATTACGTTCATCGACACTCCCGGCCATGAGGCCTTCACTGCAATGAGGGCGCGTGGCGCAAAGGCTACGGATATTGCAATTCTTGTTGTCGCCGCCGACGATGGATTCATGCCGCAGACAATTGAGGCCCTCAACCATGCCAAGGCTGCAAAAGTCCCTGTCATTGTCGCATTGAACAAGATGGATCTGCCGGCTGCGAATCCCGACAAGGTGGTGCGCCAGATGCAGCAGTATGACCTTTCCAGCGAGGAATGGGGCGGTGAAGTCGGCACGGTAAGGGTTTCAGCTGTCAAAGGGACGGGTATCGACAAGCTTCTCGAACGTATTCTGCTTGAAGCTGAAATGCTCCAGCTCAAGGCCAATCCGAAACGTCGCGCACGCGGCGTAGTCCTTGAGGCGCAGCTCGAACAGGGGCTTGGGCCGACCGCCAGCATACTTGTCCAGGCCGGGACTTTGAAGAAGGGCGACTGCGTCCTCTGCGGTAAATATTTTGGAAAAGTCAAGACAATGGTCAACGTAGCTGGAGAAAAGGTCGATTCCGCCAGCCCCAGCACACCTGTGAAACTCGTCGGCCTATCAGGAGTTCCCGAAGCCGGGGCTACTTTCGTCGTATGCTCCGAGAAGGATGCCAGGAGGATTGCAGATGAAAGGGAAATACAGCTGAGGATGAGCGGACTCGAATCTGAAAATCCTTCAGCCATCGAAGGCGCGAGCCTCGAGGATCTCATGAACCGGCTCAAGAAGGACAGCAAAAATACGCTGAACCTGATTGTCAAGGCCGATGTCCAGGGCTCTATCGAAGCCATCAAGGAATCCCTGAAGAAATTCCCTACCGACAAGATTGAAATTGAAGTGCTCCATTCCGGCATCGGGGCGATCACCGAAAACGATGTCCTTCTTGCGGCAGCGTCCGGAGCGATAGTTGTCGGATTCCATGTCCGCGTAAACACGGGCGTGAACTCGATGGCCAAGAAGCAGAATGTCGAAATACGCCTATACAGCATAATCTATGAGCTCATTGAGGACCTCAAGGACGCGCTTGCAGGAAAACTTGCTCCTGAACAGCGCGAAAAAGATCTTGGAACGGCCAAGATCCTCAAGATTTTCGAGCTTTCCAAAGGTCCGAAGATCTGCGGATGCATGGTTGAAAAAGGCCTGGTCAAGGTCGGGGCAAAGGCGAGGGTCTTTAGGGCCAACGAGCTTATTTTCAACGGTGCCGTCCAATCACTCCGCCGCTTCCAGGATGACGTGCGTCTTGTTGACGGTCTTGCCGGC
>JANYBI010000567.1 GCA_025360875.1 Lentisphaerota bacterium | reverse complement strand
CAGTAACTGCCGGCTGGAAGCCAGCGCTCCCAACAGAAGCCAGCCTGGACATGGCATCGTAGGTATAGGAAGCAGCTGTCAGTGTCCCGTTGCCAGTTGTCAGTTGCATTTGGGAACGCCTCCCTATGTTGTCATAGGAATATACCACTGAATCACCGGAAATGTAAGGAATGCTTTCAGAAACAGGTGATTCATGTGTGTGGGAACTAAAAAAATGGAATTATTTTGAAAACAGTTGTGTGTTTTGGGATTTCCGGATTATTTTCTATAAAATTCATCATAATAGACTGGTGAAATGCAGAAAACCGACAGGACATTGCTCTTTGATGAGAAGAAGATCGCCGGCGCCATAGACAAAGTCGCAAAGGCGATAAGTTCCGATTTCGACAGGGATGAGCTGAGCCAGATAGCCTTCCTCGGAATCCAGCTCAAGGGCCTCCCGTTCGCAAGCCGCATCGTCGAATCCATCAGAAAATCTTCCGGTCTCGAAATCCCGCTCGGTAAACTCGACATCAGCATGTATCGCGACGATATTGGCATGCGCAAAACCCTTCCGCACATACATGAGACGGATATACCTTTCGACATCAACAACAGGACAATAATCCTCGTGGACGATGTCCTGCATACCGGCAGGACCATCAGGGCAGCCCTTGATGCAATGACTGACTACGGCAGGCCTGCAATGATTAAGCTGGCAGTTCTTGTTGACCGCGGCATGAGGGAATTCCCGATACAGGCCGACTATGCAGGGCTGATACACCATGTCTCCGGACAGGAGCATGTTTCGGTCTCCTGGAAGGATTTCGAAGGTGTCGACGCCGTCTTTCTGAGGCATAAAAAATAAGGATATGCAATATGACAAACTGGACAAGGAAAGATTTGCTTGCGCTATACGATCTCGATGCCGGAGAGATACAGCTTATCCTCGATACGGCCCAGGAATTCAAAAAGGTCTCGGAACGCAGGGTCAAGAAAGTGCCCGCGCTCCGTGGAAAGACCGTCGTGAACTTCTTTGTCGAGCCCAGCACCAGGACCAGGGCCTCGTTTGAACTCGCAGAACAGCGTCTCAGCGCGGATATCGTGAACATGTCCGCCTCGACCAGCAGTCTCTCGAAGGGCGAGACTCTCCTGGATACCGCGAAAAATATCGAAGCCCTCCAGGTCGACCTCATCGTGATGAGGCATTCAGCGGCAGGTTCCCATAACTTCCTCGCAAAACACCTCAGGTGCGGAGTCATAAACGCCGGCGATGGCGCGCATGAGCATCCAACCCAGGCTCTTCTCGACATGTTCACCATCATCCAGAAAAAAGGCAGGATCAAGGGTCTCAAGGTCGCAATTGTCGGTGACATTCTCCACAGCCGTGTCGCGCGAAGCAACATATGGGGACTTCTCAAGCTCGGTGCAAAAGTCACTGTCGGCGGACCCGCCACGCTTGTCCCCAAGGAATTCAGGAATATTGGAGTGAGGGTATGCGACAATCTGAAGGACACCATCGAGGATGCGGACGTAGTCAACCTCCTGCGGATACAGCATGAGCGCCAGCGCGAAGCCTATTTCCCCAGCATTACAGAATACTCAAACATATTTGGGCTCAACAGGGAGACGGTGAAATATCTCAAGCCCGATGCCCTTGTGATGCATCCCGGCCCTATCAACCGCGGAGTCGAAGTCGAGGCATGCGTAGCAGACGGACCGCAGTCGGTCATCCTTGAACAGGTTACAAACGGTCTCGCAGTCAGGATGGCAGTCCTTTACCTGGTAGCGGGATGCCTGGAAAAATAAATACAAGAGATGAACGTCGAACATCCAACATCGAACTTCGAACATTGAACAAGAGACAGAAGACTGACGACTGAAAACTGAATAATATTGGGAGCGCTGGCATCTTGCCGGCATCAATAAAAGGTAGAATTTACACAATGAAAACCAACTATATCTTGAAGAATGGCAGAGTCATAGATCCCTCAAGAAAGATAGACCGCAAGATGGATATCGGGATAAGGGATGGCAAGATCGTCAGTCCGTCAAAGGCCAAGGATGCCGTCGTGATTGACCTCAAGGGACTTGTCGTTGCACCGGGCCTTATTGACATGCATGTGCATCTGCGTCAGCCGGGAAGGACTGACAAGGAAACGATCAAGACTGGCACGAAGGCTGCCGCTGCCGGAGGTTTCACCAAGATTGTTGCGATGCCAAACACGACTCCTCCTGCCGACAGCACCGCCAACATCGAGCTCGTGAACAGGATCGCCAGGGACGAGGGCGTCGTCAAGGTTTATCCATGCGCCTGTATCTCCAAGGGGCAGGAAGGCAAGGAGATGACCAGCATTGGCAGCCTCAAAAAAGCCGGTGTGATAGCTCTTTCCGACGACGGCAAATGCATCCAGAACCATGAGCTCATGCGCCACGTGATGGAATATTCCAAGTCGTTCGGGCTTCCGATCCTTGACCACTGCGAGGACGAAAAGCTGGGTTGCGGCGGAGTCATGCATGAAGGCACCTGGTCAGTGCTTCTCGGAATGCGCGGCATGCCTGCGGCGTCCGAGGAGATAATGGTCTCACGCGACATAATCCTGGCCGAACTGATAAAGTGCAGGATACACATACAGCATGTGAGCACTTCGGGCAGCGTCACAATGATCAAGGATGCGCAGAAACGGGGTGTCAAAGTTACAGCGGAAGTCACACCCCACCACATCACGCTGACCGATGAGGAGATCAAGCATTTCGACACCAACCACAAGATGAACCCGCCCTTGCGTTCGGAATCACACCGCAAGGCGCTCATTGCCGGTCTGAAGGACGGGACAATCACCGTAATCGCTACGGATCACGCGCCTCATACCGAAACTGAAAAACTTGTCGAATTCGATTACGCGCCATGTGGAATAATTGGCCTTGAAACCGCAGTTCCCCTATGCCTGACCCAGCTATATCATAAGAAACATCTGACGCTCATGCAGCTGATTTCAAAGTTTACAGTAGGACCCGCCGAAGTGCTCGGTCTCAAGACCGGCCTTGCCGAAGGCTCCCAGGCGGATATTACAATCATAGATCCGGATCTGAAACACAAGATCGATGCCAGCTCATTCTTCTCCAAGTCCCGGAACACGCCGTTCGATGGCTGTGAAGTCCGTGGAAAGGCGATGGCGACAGTTGTTGATGGGAATTTCGTCTTCAGCTGTCTTCCCGGAATCCAGGGAATGATCGCCCACAGATGACACAGATGAAGACAATTCAGGGTTTATACAAGGAAGAAACATATAAGATACTGGGAGCTTTCTTCGAAGTATATAATGAAATGGGGTGTGGCTTTCTCGAACCTGTTTATCAGGAATGTCTTGAAATAGAGTTTGGAAAACAGGCAGTTCCGTTTTTATCACAAAAGTCAATTGTCCTTGAATATAAAGGTAATAAGTTAAAGCATATTTATCAGCCTGATTTTATTTGTCATGAAAAGATAATCCTTGAAATTAAGGCATTGGACGGATTGATTGATGAGAACCGCGCACAGTTGCTGAATTACCTTAATGCAACTAAATTCAAGGTGGGACTACTTGTAAACTTTGGTCATTATCCTAAGCTTGAGTATGAACGTTTTGTTTTGTAAACATAGAATTTATCTGTGTCATCTGTGGGAAATATCTTATGAACAATAGAGTCTGGCTGGAAATAAATCTGAAGATCCTGAAGGAGAATTTCAGGAATATCCAGAAGACTGTCAGACCATGTGGCGTCATTTCAATCCTCAAGGCGAACGCCTACGGTCTCGGAGTTCATGAGATCGCAAAAACTCTTGCCGATGCCGGGACATCATGGTTCGGAGTCGCCGAACTCAATGAGGCGATGATGCTCAAGGATGTGAAGCTGCCGGTCCAGATCATAGGCAGCATCTTGCCGGATGAAATTCCCGAGGCGGTAAAAAACAAGTTCATCCTCCCGATAAC
>JANYBI010000550.1 GCA_025360875.1 Lentisphaerota bacterium | reverse complement strand
GTCCGGTTCCTGACACGTGAACCTGCGTTTCCTCTACGTCTGCTGGAAGCGCGTGTGGTCAGCTCGCCGGCGCATGGCGTCACATTCGATCTTAAGCGCCTTTGCTATCCGCAGGATCTCACCGCCAACATCATGGCTTTTGCCGCAGTGCTGGGCACTATAATTGTCGCCGACCGGGCACGCGAGATCCACGTGGACTCTGATTCCGGAGGGTTCCGAATCACATGCGGTGGAAAGGAAATTACCGACGGCACAGTTAAGCTCCAGGCAGGTGAGAATCTATTTGTCGTGCTGGTGCATAACGAATATGGGCATGGATGCTACGATCTGGGACTGGCGTTTTCTGAAGCGGACGGACTCAAGTGGCGCAATCCATGTGCCGCTGACGATCCGAATCCGTGGGCGATGATCAATCTCGCCGAAGGATATGTCCCGCCGTCCAACGCCGAAAATACCACGCATGATGCAGGTCCTGCGGAATTCGCACAAAGAGTAGCGGCATTTTCCGGATGCGGCGATGCGGCGTCATTCAAAAAAGTTGTGGCGGACCGCTATCGGCCAGTGTCGCCGGAAAAAATGTTCCTTGCCAACAGCTATCTGCCGTTCCGTTTCCGGAAAGTACAGGATGATGCCCGGCCTCTAGTCCAGGACGCTTCAGCTCTCCTGTCGGCAAACCACGAATGGACGGCTGTCAATCCTGCGTCGGCAGGCGACATCGAGCTGTGCCTTGATTTCGGACGGGAACTGGTCGGCTGGGTGGAATTTGAACTCCAGGCTGCCGTCGGCACGATCGTGGATGTGAACCTTATCGAATTCCGGATCGGCGACGAACTCCAGCACACCGGCGGGAACCGCAATGGATTCCGTTACATCTGCAAGGATGGCCTGAACACTTTCGTCTCGCAGAAACGGCGGGCAGGCCGCTATCTCTTCCTGACCTTGCGCAACCAGACCGGCCCTGTGAGGATCCGCACCGTCTCCCTCGATCTCGCCACATATCCGATCGAACGCCGCGGAGAGTTCCGCTGCTCTGATCCGCTCATGACCCGCATCTGGGAGATCAGCGCCTACACATTGCGCCTCTGCATGGAGGACACATACACAGACTGTCCTCTGTACGAACAGACATTGTGGGTCGGTGACGCGCGCAATGAATCGCTTTACAACAATATATGTTTCGGAGCCGACGATATCACGTTGCGCTGTCTGCGGCTGACGGCGCAGTCGCTGGATGATCTTCCCATCACCGCCTGCCAGGTACCGAGCGGCTGGGACAGCATTCTCACCGCGTGGAGCCTGTTGTGGGTGCAGAACGTCTGGGAATATTTCCTCGCGAGCGGGGACCGTGACGGACTGACCGAACTCTATCCCGCGGTGAAACAGAATCTGAAAGCCATTGAAAAGCATTGCACTGAACGTGGCGGACTGCTTTCGATCAAGGCGTGGAATCTTTTCGACTGGGCGCCGATCGACCAGGATCACAATACCGTAATGCACAATTCGCTGTTCCTTGTCGGGGCGCTGGATGCCACACGCGAGGCCGCGTCAGCCCTTAACCATCTGGATGACGTGGCATGGATCGACGGCTGGCGCAAACGGGTCCGGAACGCAGTGATTGCGCTGTGGGATCCTGTCAAATGCAGCTATCCCGACGCTGTCCGCAACGACGGAACCATCAGTCCCAAGATCAGCCAGCATACCAGCGCGCTTGCATTGCTGAACGACGTGCTGCCGGACGACAATGCCCGCGACTGCGCACTTCGCAACTTGATTTCTCCACCCGAGGGAATGGTAAAAATCGGAAGTCCATTCGCACTGCAGTACGTCATGGAAGCTCTGGAAAAGGTCGGTGATGCACGGCATGCCGTGGAACTGATCCGCAATCTGTGGCGCGACATGATCGACAGCGATGCCAGCACCTGCTGGGAGACTTTCCGCGGGTGGGAAGCCCGGATCCCGACCCGCAGCCACTGCCATGCGTGGTCATCGGCTCCGGTGTATGTGTTCAACCGCAGCGTGCTGGGGATCCTGCCTGTGGCGCCCGGATCGGCAGAGGTGGTCATCAGCCCTCATCCCTGCGATTTGGAATCTGCCGAAGGAGCCAGCGCGTCACCTCATGGTCCATTGCGTGTAAGTTGGCGGGTCAAGAATAACGAACTGCACATATGCGTGGACATGCCGGCGGCGGTACGCTGGCGTGCAGTACGCAACGCAGACTGGCAGGCGTTCACCCGGGTGACGGTCAACGGCGAACTGTTCGCCGGATAGACAGGAAAATCTAAATATTTCCGCAAGTGTTCAGGAAGCCCACTTCAGAGCAAGCTTCTTACCTGAATGGGCGCATTCAGTCAGATAGAAATTTATCAGATTCTGATAGGGAATTCCAGTTTCTCTGGCCAATGCCTTGAAGTATGTGACTGCATCCGTGTTTAGCCGGAGAGTCACCTGCTTTTTAAGGTGCTTGGCATAGGGATTCCTAATGGAATTTGAAAAATCGTATTCTTTTCTCATATGAATTCTCCGTATTGGTTGCGTTCTGGTCTTGTAGCCTTTCTAGCCGAAATTATTCTTATCTCTGTTTCATCTTTCCTGTATGCATGCACCACAACAAGCAAACGAAGACTGGCACTGAATCCAAGCAGGATGAATCGGTCTTCTTCCTGTGAATGATCTGGATCATGCTTCACTCTGGCATTCTCATCTGAAAATGCGGTCGAGGCTTCTTCAAAGGAGATGCCATGCTTTTTCCGATTTTCTATCTCCTTCCGTTCATCCCATGTAAAACTTATCTCATTCATAATGCTAATATAATGCTAATAGCATGATATTTCAATCAGAAATGAATATATTGGTGAACTGGCGCAGGATTTCATAATGCCTGGAAATATGGGAAGGCTCATAATCAAACCTAGGATAGTACCTGCAACTGTGAATAGGCTTAGAGTTAAATTTCGTTTCATCTATATTTTCAGCCAATGCCTAGGCTCTTCTGGCATTTGAAGGCTGCCAGGGGTAGCCATTAGTTATCTGGATTATTATAATTTATGTTTACTTCAACTATTGGTCTGTATATTGAACCAGATACGGTATTTTTGCCATACCATTCCTGTTCAGAATATATAATATAAAGCTGGTCTTCGGATATTTTCTTTATTGAGAAATCAGAAATAGCGGTCCAGTTGATTTTGCCTTTGTAATGGTTATTATCATATTCTATTAATTCCTTTTCTGAATTAGGCCATCTCTTATTAGCATTATAAAAACTATTGCAGGATTCTTCAATATCGAAATAAGGATGCTGGACGGATGAAATGCACCCGGCAATAAACATGGATATAATGAGTATAAATATGTTTTTCATATGTCCAGGAAATGCCATATAATAACTGGACCGGTGTTTCATCGGTTCGGTCTATCTTTTCGTTTGGTCTCTATCTTGTCATTTGAAGGATTCCAAATGATGTCGGGCACCCGGCAATTCTTGAATTGCACGGGGATGCGGTACTCTTCCGTCGCATCCGCATAAGTCCATCGGATGGCGGATGGTCTCACCTTGTATTCCATCTCGAAAGACTTGCACTTGCGCGTGACGGAGTCAGGATCTGGAGGTCCCGACGGTCCGCCGCCAACGCTCTTGTAGGTGCCTTGCATGACCGTACCTTTGGCGTCCAGCACATCTACATGTCCGAAATCCAGGCGCAAGTCGTCCTGCTTCAGAGAGTAGTGGCCGTATTCGCATTCAAGAGTCCAGGTTCCCTGAACTTCGTCCAGACGAATGACGCGAATATAATTATGAGCCCCGGATTCCACAATGGCCACTTTCCGAGGCTCAAGGGGGATGTGCCGGATCGCAATGGGCACTTTTCCGGGAGCAAGTGGGATGTGCCGGACCACGACTGACAGTGGTAGCTGGATGGAGAGGATTCCGGAGATTCTTTCGATTTTACCGTGATTGGCAACAAGTGGTGCAAGCGGAATATTGCAGAAGGACGTGTCTTCTCCGAGATTGGCGAGCCGCGTACCGTCAGAATATATCAACTCATCGATTTGCAGGCGTGCGCCGTCATGATAGAGCCACGGGACAGAATCGACAACATGTGTATGGATGTAGTAGTTTCTGGGTTCTTCTTGGGAAAACTGTGAAAAGGAGAGGATAAGAAGCAGTCCGTCCTTGGCATAGGCAAGATTGCGGCCGCCGGTCTCTTCCTTGCCTACTTCACCGTATATGCCGACGTATATGAAATCCTCATATATCATGAAACCGGTCTGGTTGCAGAGGTCAGCGAATATCTCTGCCAGTGATGCATCGTCCCTGTTGATGGTAACGCGTACATCCTTGACGAATGCCTCGTCCCTCTCAATGTTCGTCTCAGGGTCATGTGACCATCCGAACAGTTTATGGATCTCCCGCAGGGCGGTTGGCACATCCACATCTGACAGGTGCATGTCATGTCTCGCTGGCGCCAGCAATTGCCGTCGAGCTTCTGTAGCGTGCTTGTCAGCAACTTTCATGCAAGGCTTTCTCTGGCAACCGGCACAGACGCAGCAGAGAACGCACAGAAGTATTATTAATCTAATGTTCATCGTATCCGTGACCAAACTATGACCAGATGGAATTCCTGTTTTGCCGGAAGGTACAGTGGTAATTTGGGAAAATCAAGCAGGAATTAGCTAGGCACGTGGAACGCTTAGTCCTCAGACATACTTCTGCAGAAGTATTAGCTGAATCGAAATTGTCTAAGGTAGGGCGCGTTCTCCGTAACGCGCCGCATCAAGAATGGACACCCCCGCTTAGCGGGGTAAACTCGGAGCTTGCCTCGCTTTGCGAGGAGGCGTCCCTACCTTTAGAAATAAAAACTGACTCATTGCTGCAGAACATGAGAATCGCGTATCTTCCTATTGCAATTCTGTTCCCTCAGGATTATCATTCAATATTATGGAGAACTACACGGATGTGACAGGCGTGGCTGAGGCGGAGGGGAAGAGAGGCAGCCGGATAAAAAGGTTTCTGCAGTTGGCGGGACGCTGGACGCCTTGGCTGGTGTTTATAGCTGTGCTTGCAGCATACTCATTTTTCCAGATACGCGGGTTCACGCCGGCATACGCGGAAATAGATCCCGACGCCTACCAGTTCCTGGCGAAACGTATCGCGCAGGGCCAGCCGCTGTTTGTCAATACCGACGATCCGTTCCTGTACCAGCAGCACATGTGGGTGGAGACGTCACCGGGAAAAGTTACATCCAAATATCCGCCGGGCTATCCGATCCTGATGGCTGCGGGATACAGGCTTGCCGGAGATTCAGGAATGTACATGGTAAGCCCGATCATGGGCGGACTGGCTCTGATAGGGGCCTGGCTCCTGTTCCGGCTCTGGCTGAAACCGTTCTACTCGACAATGGCGTTCCTGACTCTGGTGACGCTCTCGCAATATACGTTCTACAGCGCATATATGCTTTCACATGCGGCCAGCCTGTGTCTGACCACATGGGGGATGTATTTCCTCTGGCGCTGGCTGGCGAAGCCCGGGATTTTCTGGGGTCTTGCGGCCGGAGCTCTGCTGGGAGCGACGGTGACGGTACGCCCTACCGATATACTTTTTGTCCTGCCTCTCGCGGTTGCCGCCGGAGCGGGATTGTGGAGAGGACGCAAAGACGGACGGATCCCATGGGTCGCCACCGGAGCCCTGTTCGCCGCGTGGGGACTGTTCGTCGGACTCCATGCCCTTTACAACCATGCACAGTTCGGCAGCATGGCGGTGACCGGGTACTCTCTCTCCGGCGAGCAGAACGGTTTTTCACGGGAATATTTTTTCCGGTACTTCGGCATGATAATGGGGGGATTGAACAAGAATTTCCTGCCGATATTTTTCCCCATCGGCCTGGCGGGAATGATCATATGGGGTCCGCCCGCGGAACGCACGATGCGGATCCTATGGTTCGTTCCGATCTTCTTTGTATACGGCAGTTACTACTGGGTCAACGACAACTGGTCGTATCTGCGCTTCTTCATGAGCACGTTGCCGGTATTTATCGGAGCCGCCTACGCGCTCCTGGAACGGATTCCCGGCTCGCGGGTGGCACGTGTCACGACTGTCCTGGTTCTGCTGGTGTTTTACCTGTGCCTGAACATGAATGGGTTCAATGACCTGTTCCGCAAGACGCTGATCGGAGGCAATCCGCGCGAACTGGCGAAGGCAGGCGAGAAAATGGCGGCATTTGCTCCGGCCGATGCAGTGATCTTCTCGCAGATACCAATCTGCCAGTCGCTGGGACCTCGCGCGAACTACACGGTTTATGAGATTGAGGCGTTCAACCGCGGACAGGGGATGCAGCGTTTCAGGGAGACGGACCGCAAGGGATGGGAGACGGAACCGCGGCGCCAGCCGGAACGGACGAAGAGACTGCGTGAGTTCTACGAGAAATCCACGGATCTAGGTCTTCTTGAAATGGAGAGGGAGAAGATACGGTCGAATCTGAAGGCAGGCCGCGGGGTTTTCTTCCTTCTGCCTGTGTACCAGCGCGAAGTGGAGAAGCAGAAACTCGGACCCGGATTTACGATGAAGACGATGAAGGAATGGGACGTGGACTGGGAATGGTGGGGACATGCCCAGCGTCAGAAGTGGGGGATCTATCTTGTCATGCTATCGGTACCGGCGCCAGCCAATTGATATCATAATGTAACACAGGCATCCTGCCTGTTGTTCCTGTTTGCAGCGGCTGGTTTACTCTTGCCTTTGCATTTTACCCCTGTATTTTACAACAGGCTAACAGGATCATTAGATGAAACTTAGGAACACAACCATCATCATTGGCATCGGCATAGCCGTAACTTTTGCGGCCATTGCTCTTGTGGCTGAGGACAACAAAGTTGTATCAGCCACCCATCAAGAAAACGTCTCTATCGTAATTGACGGGGTGACTTTCCCCTATGGAAAGGATATCGAGATTGTCGGAATTTACAGTTCTGATGATTCGTTCAATTCCCACTCGAACGCATTAGCAGTAATACAGGGCATCCGTATCAACGGCCGCGGAAACCAGGACAATTTCAATTTCCATCTGACTGCTGGCACAGAAGATATGGCCACAAAGCTTAAATTTCATTCGTTGAAGGATAAGAAATACTACAAAGTGAGTGGACGTCTTCTTGGAGCACGTCTTTTTGGACAGCACCCTATCTGCAACGTGGAAGTAAAGTCCATTGAGGAGGTACCTGACACCCCCTTGAAGTTGGAGGATTTTGCAGATCGTACAGCTGCATTTGAGGGAACAGCGGCAGCCGGTGGTAAGATCATGTTACAGGGGGAAGCTGCTCAACTGGCCGGACTGGATTCCTGGCCCAAAGGGCTCGAGGGTAAGAATGTATCTGTCAGTGGCACGGTACATCGGGAGCCGCAGGGCTGGCAGTTCCTGCAGCCAGCTTGGCGTCTTACAGAACTTGCAGACATGGTTGGGAAGGATGTGTCGCTAAAGGGCACATTATGGAGCATGAACGACAATTGGTGGTTTGGGTACCGTGATGATAAACTTTATTTGATCAGCGCTAATGGACCGGTACTGGAGTTTCCGGGTGATGATCACGGACGCAAAGCAACAGTGACCGGCCGGCTGGTCAGGCAATTGCGACCTTCTCTAGATCAGATCACTATGAAGACGGACCGCGATTTGGTACAAACCTATGTAATCCGTGTCGCGAAAGTGGAATATCTCGATGCGGAGATATCATGGTATAAGCGTTTTGGGACAGTATATGACAAAAATCCAGTTAGCGACGGTGTACCAGAACTTATTGCCAAGAAAGGTTTCCGTAGGAACTTGATGGGCAATGAGACAACGGAAAGACTATATGCGGAACGTAACTGGAATGAAATCAATGAGATCGTGGCAAATGCCAATCCGGCAGTTTGCGACATTGTTGTGAAAAGGATGAATGACTCCACGCTGAATGACTCGCTCCGGCTCCTTTACGCGACAGTTCTGGCACGTGTAAACGATGAACGCGGACAAATCTTCCTGAAAGATGCAGTCACCTCTCCTTTCGGCAAGGCAAAGATAGAAGGAGTCTATTACTGCTTAGGGGTTTTTCCATATCTTGCACCAGATGTTGAAAAAGTCACGACAAACTGCGCATGGGCAGAACAAACACTGCTTGCGATAATGGCCGATCCTGAAAAGGCCAAGCAGGCATTACGCGTTTCATCCATTCAATCGGTGTTGTTGAAGATCGGTTCGCCTTCCACGGGCAAAGCGCTGCTGGAGTATGCCCTGAAGAATTCGGATGAGCACCACAGCAGATTTTTCAGCGGACCATCAATTACTGAACTGCTCTGCATGCCTGTGGCCCACCTTTCGGCCACCGATCTGCTGAAACTCGAAGCTGTGAACAAAGACAATAGTATTAGACGGTCAATCCTGCAGGCCTTGCTGCGGCTCAAAGATCCGGCTGTCGCTGAACGGTTCATGAAGGATATGGAGGATGGTTTTGCGTATATGGATGTCCGCGACCTCTCTTCTCCTGAAGTACTGGCCGCCATGAAGCCCAAGCTGGAACAGTTATCCGGCAATGCGAAGTCCCACGTCAGAATGCTGCTTGTTTTGGGGGACAAGGATCCCGTACCAGAGGTCGTAGCGCTCCTCGACGATCCCACGTTCCCGGACAAGAACCTGGCAATGTTTGAATTGAAACGGCTCGGGGACAGCCGCGCGGTTGCCCCGGTGACGAAAATACTCCGCGAAGCTCCCAAGGGATATTTCGGGGATAATGCTGCCTCAGCTATTGAGTCCGCACTTGAAACGATTGCAAATGCCAACACGCGAGACGCTGTACGTGAATTGATTGCCCTGCTTTCCGTAGACCTCGGTAGGTTTGGTGATTACATTGACCGTGCCGGTTGGCAGCGCGTAACAGCAGCACATCTGATAGAAATGACCGGTGAATCATTCGGTATCGATCAAGCTGGCTGGCAATCTTGGGAGAAGTCCCAGCCCGATGAGCGGTTTCGCGTTAAAGAAGAAGATCATGATTCTGGGACATTCAGAATTGGTCCGGACAATAGGATTGACATGAACATGGTACGGTAATTACAAATACAAAGGAGTGACATGAGAACGCTAACATCTATAAAAGCATTTTTGCGGTTAAGGTTTTTATTGACAGAAGTTAGATTTTTCTACCAATAAACTTCATCAGCCTTTGGCAATGGCGTGACCATGGACGGGGCGGTCGTATACCATTCGGCGTTGCGCCGGACATACAGCGGTTCATACTGTCCTGCAGGCGAAATGCCGACAACGGTACTGCCGATCCAGTCCACAGTGAAGGTATTGCCGTGGATGATTTCAACTGCTGTACGGCTGCGCAACGGGTATTGGACGGACACCGTCTCGCCGGGGGCGCAGTTGCTCAACTTCAAAAATGAGCCATCGCATGGCGGACTGACCTGGCGGCCATTGACTGCAACTTTCACTTTATCCTTTTCAACGCCTTCCGGCACGCGGATGCGAAGCACGGGTGCGTCATGGATTTTGATTTCCATCTGTCCGGACAAAGGCTCGTTTCCAAGCACGCTGACCCAGCGGGATTCGCGGTTGAGTGACAGGTTCACCGAGACAATGTTTTCATGGCGTGTTACGCTTTGCGACCATACTCCGTACAATCCCCTCATGCCGGCGGGCGCACAGCAACCTGCGACCGGATGCAGTACGCTGACGGCGCCGGGAACCCAGCAGGCATCAGTGAATGCAAAGTCGTTGGGAAGGGAATGTCCATTAAAACCGCCGATGCGCCGGCTCTGGCTCTCAAGCAGGTGATTGCGCGCAATCCTCTCGACAAGGCTCCAGTAAGCATCATGACCATGGCGCGCCAGGAGCGCCGCAGCCTCGATGGCGTCGGTGATCCCGCAGGTTTCGCAACCGCGTTTGTATTCATCCACCACTTCGCCGACCCAGCCGAATGATGTGCACTGTGTCTGCAGCGTCCAGTCGAAAATACGTTTGCCCCAATTGACATATTCCTCGCAGTCCGTGGCGAAACCGAGACGCATGATGCCGGTGGCGACAGAGAGACGGCTGTGAACATGACCGCTGCGGTAAGTCTTTTCCTTCCTCTTTTCTTCCCGGTAGCTGCCATCCGGCAGGAAAAGATCAGCAGGTCCCATGACGTAGTGTGCCAGTCCTTCGGCAAGGCGCAGGGCTTCGGAACTGCCGGTGAGCTCGTAATAGCGCACCAGCGGATTGATTTGCCGTCCGCCTTCATGGCAGGGATCGGCGACGCCATAACGCTGGCTCTTCCCATTTTTGACCGGATATTCGCGGTCCCATCCTCCGTCACAATAGCATTCGAAAGGATAATGGAGAGATTCGCCATCGCGTGCTGCGATCCGGGACAGCCCTTTCACCATCCGCCGTATATATCCGTCGATCTTTGCGCTGCCGCTCTCCTGCAGCCAGGTTACCAGTGCCAGGAGCACGCTGCTCTGGTCGAACATGTTCGCTTCATGGACATTGAATATGGTTTCTGGCCGCCATGACAATCCGTCTTTCCGGTCGGACATTTCTAGCAGGCGTTCCCGCAGGTGCGTCTCATGGGAACCGACATTGCCATCACCAATCATCTGCCGGTACAGGATGGCCGCATCGACCATGCGTCCGGTGCAATCGCCGAACCACCATGTGGCCCATCCATTCCAAGTACGTGTCAGGGATTCCACTTCCTGTTCCGGATCAGTATCCTGGAACCATTTCCACCAGCGCTGTGCAGGATCCCGCAGATCGAGCGGATTCGGGCGCAGGATTGCGTTCGACGTGCTTGTGTAAGGTTTCGATTCCGGCAATTTGGAGGTATGGCTCTTTTTGATTTTCGTTGGCATATTGGCAAGCTCCAGGTTATTTCATCTCTTTGTCAAACATATTGTATTATGGAATTGTGTTAAGTCAATATTGTGTGTTTTTTATAATGTAACACAGGCATCCTGCCTGTGATTTTTCTTTGCAGCGGCACAAATTATTGCACGCTGGAACACCGCCAAAAATGGATTAACTACTAACAAATCCTAAAATTTGCAGGATACGAGTCAATTGCGGGGGCGTGATGACAACGCTTTCCCTGTCTTATGCTTGGCGAAAGACAGGTTCATCTCCACATCCAGTTCTGTCTGATGACGGGCAATGCGAATACTTTTCCATTTCTCCAGCGATCTCGTTATGCCGTCCTGCCCAGTGATCAACAACATGGACTTCAGCCAGTATCGGCCAGGGGGCAACATGATGTCCACTTCGCATGTGACACCGCCCTGTTCGGCTAGTGTCAAATGCCAGGGGCGCATGGGACCCCAGAATGCAAAAGTCTTCGCTGCCGGGAGATGCTCTCCGTCCTCACGTGAGATGCGTCCGTGAACATGGCAGAGGGGTTCCAGAGTCAGTTCTGCCATCCCACCCAGATCGACCGCGCGACAGCACACAAAGCCACCGATCCGGCGGCCAGGATGAATTACACAGATTACCTCGGGACGATCTGTCTGCCATTTGGGATCGGCGACAGAGAGCGGATCACGAGGAATCCGAATGATCCCGTCCGCTCCTGAGACAGCGACCGGAAAACTGTGGATGAAGCGAAGAACAGCAATTTTCCCAGAAGGGGACATTACACGGACACCATGGAATCGCTCGTCGGGAGACAGTCCGTCGAGCATCTGGTCACTGTCCCAGTTTCCAGAGATGATGTCGCCGGCATGCGCGCCTTCGACTGGAGTGTCCGCCGGATCGGTGACGCGGATGCGCAGACCGTCCACGTTCTGGCCGCTATCCTTCCGCCATCTGGTCGATGTGAAAAATCTCTGGAATAGGCTCATGATCTTCTTTCCTACTGCTCCGAAAGATAATCAGCTTGCATGTTTGACGCTATCCCATAGGGCAGCGTCTCTAAAATGATAGCTGATTATCTTTCGGTTCTATAACGCTAAAGATGAGCAATCGGATAAAGGGAGCCTATCAGGTCAATCTTTTGGTTCGTTCAAGTATTCTTTAAGCCGCTTGGACCAGTTTTCAGGATTGCGTTTCAGATGCATGATGGCATAGACAATAATTCCATCTTCTTTATTCCTGTACAATATCCCGTATGGGAAGCGATTGACAAGGCAACGCCTCGTTGTTCGGGAAAATGAAGGCCATGCATCAGGAAAAGAACTTATCCGCATCAGGCTTTCTTTTGCCTCAAGTGCAAATTCATATCCAAGGCCTGGACATTCTGAGTTATAGTAGACTGTTGCTTCAGCAAGTTCCTGCTCGGCAACGGCAAGTATTATGATTTTCATTTTTTGGAGAGCCGTTCAAATACATTTTCCATTGTGTCTGCAGGTATTTTCCCGGATTCATAGGCTGATACCCGGTCTTCTACCTCGGTTCTCCAATTGTCTTCGATTTGTTTGTTTGACGTCTTGTCAAAGCTGTAGAAAAGCCGTTGAATGAGCTCAGCCCTGTCAATAGGATTGAGCTGAACTGCTTTCTTGAATATATTTTCCGCTATGGCTGTCATTGTTTTCTCCCCCACCGTGTATTAACTATGCGTAACGGAAATAATATAGAGGAGTTTCCTCCCGGTTTCAAGGGAGCGTTACCATGCTTGATAATGGCATCGGTTATGATTGAAATATCCATTCAAATTTTCTTCAAAATATGATATCATGTCAGGTGTATCAATACTGAAAATTCACTGTTTGTCAATGCCGTCGTTTTCCAGGCGGTATGGAGGTGTTGAGTGGACAGGGGGCAACAGGATAGCGCTTCCAATGATCAGATATCGGATGCAGGATGCAGGATGCAAGATGACGGGATAGGGAAGACTGAAGTCAGAAGACAGAAGTCAGGATATGGGATCCGGTATCTGGGATCCAGTAACCAGCATCGTGCATCTTTCACCTTGATCGAGCTACCCGCCTGCCGAGGCGTAGCTCGTAGAGCGACTGTGTCCGGCGTAGCTTCTTTGCGAAGTCGGAAGCGCTCTTCAGCGTTCACGCTGATAGAGCTCCTGGTGGTTATTGCGATCATCGCAATTCTTGCCGCGATGCTGCTGCCGGCGCTGCGCAACGCCCGCCAGAGCGCATATACTTCCCTGTGCCTGAGTAATCTGCGTCAGCTGGGTGTGGCAGTAGCGTGTTACAACAACGGCGACTATGTGCCGCCGGCAGAATATGCCCGTGGCGATTACTACAACGACTGGTGGGACAACGTCCTGTTCAACGAAGGAGGGGTCAATCTGGGGATACTCCAATGTCCTTCCGCAATCCTGAACGCCGGGATCTATTATGTGGATCCGACCTATGGCCATATTACCAACACGGCATTCCGCCAGTGGGCGCCGGCCAACAGTCCCAACTCCAATTACTGGTGCAACGGCGGGTGGCAGGGTGGTGGATGCATTGATGTCCCTATCTATGGGACCGCCGGTTCCCCTCTGCACCATCCGTTCCGGTATATCTACCAGGCAGGCATTGGCGGCAATACCACCGATGGCAATGGCAACTATGACATCAACGGATACACGGCGTTCATTGAACCTCTGCGGACTACGAAGCTGGCTGATCCCGGCGGCACCATAATGCTGCAGGACGGCGGCTGGTGCCAGGGACCTGACTTCATCGCCCCGCGCCATGGTCCCGGAGCAAACAGGGACTCGCAATGGGCTACCGGCACCGTTTTCAATGTGGTCTGGTTCGACGGACACGCGACAAGCGAAAAACGGGGTCCCGTATTCGCATCTCCTTATGTGAACCTTCCCGTGGGCTGGTGGACAATTGAAAAGGGAGACTGAAGGAATTCGCCTGATCTGATTTCAAAGTTGGAGTGCGCTGCTTTAGCGTGTATAACCTGTTAAATACCAAGACACGCTGAAGCCGTGAACTCCAACAAGCGTTTTTCCATAACACATGTATTTTGTATTTTTGAAATCAGCTCAGAAAAGGCAATTTCAAATTACCTTTTCCATTCTTGATTCTTAACTGTTTCCGGTCTATTGTTATCGTATCATGAAATCGAAATTCCTATCATTCATACTTCACAGGAGAACCTCATGAAAAGAACCTGCCGCCTGCCCATGATGATCGCTTCACTTTTCGCCCTCTGCGCCTTTGGCATTGACGCCCAGTCGCAGAATGCGCCCGCCCCAGTGCGTCTGGAACAGATCATTTCACGCGAGGATGCCCAGTTCAACTGCAGCGTTGCATCCCTGAACATAGGGTGCGACGGACTGGTCTATGTTGTGAGCGGCGGCAACAACAGCTACCTGATCCGCCTGGGCCGCGACGGCAAGGACAGGTATGGCAGGCTGATCGTGTATGCCGCAAAAAATGCCACCGCGAACGCTGACGGAGTCGTCGCCTCGGCAAATGGACATTTCGCGCATAAGGTCACGTTCTACGACAAGACCCTCACGCAGACTGCGGAACTCGCGGACTTCCTCGTGAACGACCAGCAGGGATGGGACGCACCGGCCGAAGTAGAGGTCGGCGCCAGCGGCGATTTCTACGGAGCTGACCAGCACCGTGACCGGATCCTGCGGATCAGTCCGTCCGGCAAGATCCTCAAGGCATTTGCAATTCCGCGCGAACCCCCCGTTCCCGCCGGCCAGATAGAAAACCTGCGAGTCTGTGAAAAGCAGGAGCTCTTCTTCCTGATTGTCCGTGGCGGCGGTGTCCGCTGCGTAGGATTCGACGGCAAGACCAGATGGTCGAAAAATTTCAGTTTCGCCGGGAACTGGTATATCGGTTCGCGCGCCTATGACTGCGACGACGAAGGGAACCTGTATGTGCTCGAGAACAACTCGGAC
>JANYBI010000541.1 GCA_025360875.1 Lentisphaerota bacterium | reverse complement strand
GCTGGTGATAGTTTTCGGGCTCGGACTCGCAGTCTACAGGAACAGGAGGAGTTTTGTAAAATGAACAGGAACCAACTAATCTCTTCGCTTGTAATACTCGCCTTGCTTGGTCTTTCAATTTTTTTCGTGCTCAGGAAGGACAGTTCCACGTGGAACAGCAGCAGGTACAGCGCCTCAGGTGAAATTCTCCTGGCCGATTTTGATGTCAACAGGATCACAAGTTTCACGGTATCATCTGGCAAGCTGACGACGACATTGAAGAAGAACGAAGACGGATCGTGGTCAGTCTCCGAAAAGGACTCTTATCCGGGCGAATACCGGAAGATCATATCGTTCCTCCAAAGTCTTCCCGAGATCAAGACCGTACAGAACATAAATGCCGGCAAATCACAGCTTGAGAAACTGGGGCTGGGAGATGCGGACAAGGACAAGGGTACCGCCATCCTCGTCGATTTTTCGGACGAAGCCGGTAAAAAACTACTCTCTCTCCTGATTGGCAAAGTGCATTTCAAGAAGGAGGAAAATCCGAATCCTTATTTCGGCGGAGCTACTCCGGACGCAAGATATGTCATGGTCTGCGATGGGAAATTCCAGCCGAAACTGGTAAACTATACCTTTGATGAATTCAGCCCGAGTCCGATGGCCTGGACGGACAAATCGCTGGTCGAGATTGAAAACATAAAGGCAATTGAAGTGTCAAGGAAGAATCCGGCTGACAACTGGAAGATCATAAAGGACGCGGGAGGCGATGCGTTCAAACTTTCAGATCTGAAGGATGGAGAGGAGATCGATCCTGCAAAGACATCCCCTTTCAGCAGCTTATTCAAAAATGTCCCTTTCCAGGATGTCTGGACGTGCCCTGCTGATTTCGCAGGTGAGACCGCCACTATTGAAACTGCCGAAGGTTTCAAGTATGAGATCAGATATTCTCCAGGTGAAGACAAGGATAAATATCTTGTAAATATAAGGACGGCTGCGACGATCCCTGAACAGAGAGAAGCTGTCAAAGATGAAAAACCCGAGGACAAGGACAGGCTCGACAAGGAATTCAAGGCGAAATCCGACAAGCTGAAGGAAAAGCTTGAAAAGGAAAAATCCATAGCGAAATGGATCTACACGGTCTCTAAAAAAGAGCTTGACTCAGTCCTGAAATCCCGAAATGATTTCCTGAAAGCGAAAGAGGAAAAGAAGGACGAGAAGAAACCTGCGGCGGAACCTGCAAAAGGGAAATAGCTCGAGAAGTCAATGCTGATTGGCTCTTTTACTAAAGAACGATTTCATCAACGCTACCGACATGAGAACCAGTAGTATTCCCGCTGAAACCTGTTGGAACAGGCTCAATGTCTCCTCATGATGGCACGCTGCGGCCACGACATCTGAACCTAAATATGGAATCCTGTCAATAATAAGACCAAAAGCTAATGCGCAGGCCACCAATGAGAAAAGATAAAGGAAGGTGGATTTTTTCCCGAGCATTTTCCAGACTATTGCGATCGCCGCGGCATTTGTGGCTGGGCCTGTCATCAGGAAGACAAAGGCCGCGCCGGGACTAACTCCCTTGGCAATAAGCACAGCGGCAATCGGAACTGATGCGGTGGCACATACATACAGCGGGATCCCGCAGGCCATCATGAACAGCATGCCTGTAAAACCGGTACCGACTGCGCTGGCGAACCAGTTTTCAGGAACTAGCATGGATATCAGTGCCGCCAGGAGTATTCCAAGAGCGAGGGATTTGGAAATTTCGTCCATCAGGGTTACAAAACCATAGGTCAATATCCGTTTAAGGATATTTTCCTTTTTGGGTATCTCCTCGCAACATTTGCTATGGCAGCAGGAACTGGATTCCTTCTTTTCCTGGGGTATTTCCCCTTTCTTGTCAAACATGTCGACTAGAAGCCCTCCGACAATCCCTGAAACGAATGCGGCAATAGGCCTGAATATGGCAAGTACCGGACCGAGCATGCTGTAAGTTACCAGTATGCTGTCGATGCCGGTCTGGGGAGTGGAAATAAGAAATGAAGTCGCCGCACCTTTTCCTGCCCCGCTTTTGCGGAGCGATGCGAAAACAGGGATCACTCCGCATGAGCAGAGGGGGAGAGGAACCCCGAACAAGGAGGCTTTCGAGACCTGTAGGAATCCCCTGCCACCGAGATGTCGCTGTACTGTTTCAGGGGAAATAAGCACTGAAAGCAGTCCGGCAAAAAGGAATCCGAACAGCAGATATGGGGCCATCTGGCAGATCGTCGACCAACATTCATATAGATAGATTGTCATTTTCGATTACCTATTTTAAGACACGCTGAAGCTGTGAACTCCAACTAATTATTTATAAGACTTGCCGTCTGGACTCAATCTCCGATTCGCCGGTTCTCCGACACTCCGATTCATTCTTGTCCTGCATGCTTCCTCATATCATCATATTCCAGTTCGTCACGGATTCCAAATCGCGTAAGGCAGAAATCATATTTGACCGGATCTCCGGGATTGAACTCTGCGAACTTCGCAGTTATTTCGATGGCCGACTTCAGGTTCGCCTGTTTCCTGGCGGTAAATCCCGTCCGGCTGCAGATGTTCCACATATGGACATCTACCGGAATTATCAGCTTTGATTTCGGGACATCGTCCCAGCCGCCGGAATCAACATCGTCCTTCCTCACCATCCATCTCAGATAGAGATTGAGCCTCTTGCAGGCGCTTCCCCGTCTGGGGCAAGGGAGCAGATAAGTCTCGCCGTCTTTGAATTCCGCGCTCATGATCTTCACGAAATTGCCCATTGCAGGAATCAGGTTCGCGTCCTTGTCGCTGTAGCCTGCCATGAAACAGTTTTCCAGCGAACCATACTTCTGGATTGCGGATTTCGCAGCATGCAGGAGGAGCGCCATTTCCTCTCCAGTGGTGAACCGGTGCTTGAAGTCCTTGAAACAGGAGAAAAGTCTCTGCTTGTCAGTGTTCATCAGGAAGTCACGGGGGGATTCCATCCTGTCAAGGATCTTTGAGACGCTTTTAAGTATCTGGCTGACTTTCCCATAGGCAAGAGATGAAGCCACAAGGCCTACGATCTCCCTGTCGGCAGGATTTCCATATCCATAGAGGAATTCCAGGGGATCCGGATGGACAAAATCCCTCCTGTTGAATTTGGAATACAGGATTTCGAGATGTTTTCTTGTGAATTTTTCCATGTAAATCCTTTGCAAGATCCTGCAAAGGATTTACTCCTGCTTGGAGAAGGAATCCTTGCCGACTCCGCATTCCGGACATGTCCAGTCATCAGGAAGATCGGCAAATGAAGTTCCCGGGGCTATCCCGTGATCAGGATCGCCAATTGCAGGATCGTAGACCCATCCACACGCATCGCATACATATTTGCCCATAAGACCTCCTTGTATTTTAGAATTTTGATTGATTCTATTGGATTTTAGCCCGGAGCTTGTCCCCGACGAGTTTCCCGAGTTCGAAACAGGCCTTGAGATCGGTTTCGGACGGAACATATTTCGCCCTGACCCCCTCACTGGCGAGTTCTACGTTCATGGACTTGAGATACTCGTTCATCTGGGGAAGAGATTCTCCGCTCCATCCGTACGAGCTGAAAGATGCGCCAATCATATTTGAAGGACGCAAGCCCTTAAGATAGGTAAGTACATCTGCAATCGTCGGAAAGATATTGTTGTTCATTGTCGGGGAACCTACGATTATCGCGCTCGATTTCAGTATCTCTGTAGCCACATCGCTCCTGTGGCTGACGCTCAGAGGCAGGATTTTGAATTCGACTCCTGTTTCCCTGAGTCCCTCTCCGACGGCATTGGCCATGATGGCAGTGCTGTTCCACATCGTATCATATACCACGATTGCGCGTGGAACAGGTTTGTGCTCCGACCATTTCCTGTAGAGTTCGAGTATCTTGCCTATGTGCGTCCTCCAGATCGGGCCGTGGTCCGTGGCGACAAGCTTGATAGGGAGATTCATCTTGCCGACATCGTCCAGGAGTTTGATTATCAAATTGGAATACGGCATCAGGATATTGCCAAAATATTTCTCACCTTCCTCCTCAAGGACATCCCAGACGTTCTCATCGTCAAAAAGTTTGTCTACCGCCAGATGCATCCCGAACGCATCCTGTGAAAAGAGGATTTGTTCCTCCTTCAGGTATGTGAACATGCTGTCCGGCCAATGCAGCATCTTCGTTTCTATGAAGCTCAGATTCATGTTCCCAAGCGAGAGACTGTCGCCTGTCTTGACAGGCGTTATCCTGGAACCTATCCCAAGCTGGGCCTCCAGATTCTTCTGTCCCATTGTCGACGCAAAGACTTTTTCGGGCTTCACGATGTCGATGATCTGTGGCAGGCATCCGGAATGGTCCATTTCGGCATGGTTAGAGACAATGTAGTCAATTTCGGACGGGTTCACGACGGACGATATTCTTGACAGAAGCTCATCCCTGAAAGGCGCCTTGACGGTATCAATCAGGGTGATCTTGTCGGCCATAATCAGATAGGCATTGTAGGTCGTACCCCTGCTCGTCCGGTATCCATGGAAGTCGCGGATGGTCCAGTCGACGGCTCCAACCCAGTATACCTTGTCGCTGATTTTTATGGCTTTTGCGATGCTGTTCATTATTATTACCTTCCTAATGGATGATTGTATTGCTGGATATTCATCCCATAAATACAAAGACACGCTAAAGCCGTGAACTCCAACAAAACGCAAGCTTGGCCCCCAGCCAATGCCTCCAATAACTGATTACTTCTTCTAGATTTCCCCATTCGAAATTGGATGTTCGATGTTCAGTGTTCGATGTTGTTGTCTTGTCCTTTATGGCGCTGCTGCGCCAGGCGCTTTCATTCCTCCGGGGATTATCGGGAATACGAAGGTCCTCATGGCCTTTTCCCTGTCGAGCATAAGGAGAGCCTGTTTTGAATCAGCGGACATCTTGAGCTCGTTGATAATCTCGTTGGCGTTGGCTTCCTCTTCGACCTGTTCGCCAATGTACCATTGCATGAAATTCCTCGTGGCGAAGTCCTTCTCAGACTCGGCGAGAGCCGCGATGTTGTTGATCCTGGAAGTGACTATCTCCTCGTGTGCAAGCACATTTTCAAATGCCGCAAGGACAGTTTTCCATTCCGATTTTGGCTGGGCTATGGCCTTGAGCACAACTTTTCCGCCACGGTCGATGATGAAACTGTACATCCCCATACCATGGACAGTCTCCTCCTGCGCCTGGATCTGCATCCAGTTCGCAAACCCGTTCATACCCTGGGATCTCAGATGCGCGGACATCGAGAGATAGATATATGCGGAATACAGCTCGAAGTTGAGCTGGTCGTTCAAGGCGGCCTCGATTTTCTTCGGTATCATGATCATGCCCTCCATAATCCGTGCAGATTGCAATATGCGCGGACAATTAGTTTTCCAGTATTGGGAACATAGAACTCAGCCTCCGGAACCTGCCCGGGCTTGAGATACTTGCGATTGACATATTCCCCGTTTATGACTTCAATCCACTCAATATAATGCTTCTCCTCCATCGGATGCGGCACTGAGCCGACAATGATTTTCACACCGACTTTTCCGGTCTGTATCACAGGGACATGCTTTTCCTTTGCGGCATCGACGCTGTTTTCCTTCAGCACCTGTACCGGTTCCCCGCAGCATGTAAGTCCGGTGCAGTCCCCGTCGGCGAGCACTTCAAAGGTCACTCCCTTACAGCATTTGAGTACTTCCATTCTTTTGAACATCGCAACACCCTCCCTGTTAATGTTTTTCAATTCAGCTTTTGAAAGCTATCATCCTAGAAGCCGCATTTCAAGCGCAGCTGCTTACCAGTTCTCCTTTTTCACCTCAAAATATGACTGCGGATGCTGGCAGGCCGCGCACTTTTTGGGCGCCTCGGTACCTTCATGCACGTATCCGCATTTCCTGCACTGCCATTTTACCTTCGAATCCTTCTTGAAAACCTTGCCTCCCCTGAGATTCCTGAGAAGATCACCGTATCGTTCCTCGTGCGCCTTTTCGGCGACAGAAACCAGCCTGAAAAGGGCTGCGACCTCCTTGAAACCCTCCTTTTCAGCGACATCGGCAAATCCGGGGTAGATGCTTGACCACTCATGGTGTTCGCCTCCGGAAGCATGGACAAGATTCTCCTCGGTGGTCCCTATTTTCCCGGCCGGATAGCTGGCGGTGATCTCAAGCTCCCCTCCTTCAAGGTGCCTGAAGAAATTCTTGGCATGCACCCTTTCCTGATCAGCCGTCTCTTCGAATATCTCGGCTATCTGCTCATATCCTTCCTTGACGGCAACCCCGGCGGCATAGGAATAGCGGTTCCTCGCCTGGGATTCCCCGGCAAAAGCCTTGAGAAGATTTTTTTCAGTCTCCGTCCCTTTTATGCTCGTTGACATATTCAGCCTCCGTTTCGATTTTAGGAAATCTCTGGTATTATGATTTTAAATACGTTACTTGAGAGTCCCGTATTCTGAGTTACTTGTCAGTCCGTGAATATACACTGCGGACGAAGATCCGCCATGCTTTTTATTTCGAATACATCCATTAGCCGCTGTAAGAGCGCGGCAAA
>JANYBI010000509.1 GCA_025360875.1 Lentisphaerota bacterium | reverse complement strand
CCGTTGGGCTAAGTCATCAAGTTCCGGGATCGCCGCTTCGCCGGTTAGCCCCAGTTCTTCTTCAAGTTGGGCAAGATCATTCATTACGGACTCGCGCTCGCTATTGGTGAAGCGCTTGAGTACGGAAAGATTGATTATAGGGAATGACTGGCTTAACTGGGGAGATTGGGAGGGATTGTCAAACTCAACAGGGAAGAGTAAAATTGGTTCAACGAAGAAGCCTGTCCAATTACTTTTCTTTGAATGCACCTTTCTGATGCTGGCAGGGTATCCCAGATACATGGCAAGGCGGCTGCGGTCTTTCCGCACTTTTCCCAGCAACTTTTGTGCGCCGGCAGACTGGAACATTGAATCCGTACTCTCGAGAGGCAAGGACTCCATCTCTGCGTAATCCAAATCTCCATATTTGTTTGCGGCAAATACACTGACTCCGCCCTCGTCATCCTGACCGAGGCATGAGAGGTAATAACGGCAGAGACGGGACAAGGGAGTATTTGAGAACTGTTCCTGTGCTGGCTCCGTTTCCCTGGGTGCCTCATTGGCTGGGAACCAGCGGTAAGCCTTGTCCTGATAGCAGTGACTTTTCAACTTTCCGTACAAAAGACTGTTGATGTTGGATTTGTCCGCACCCAGCTTCCTTGCAAGCTGTTGAGCAGTTTGCCCGGGGTGTTGTTTTAGTTCGGAAAGAATTTGCTTTAATAAATCCATATAT
The DNA here is from genome assembly GCA_025360875.1 of Lentisphaerota bacterium. Lineage (GTDB taxonomy): Bacteria > Verrucomicrobiota > Lentisphaeria > Victivallales > GWF2-50-93 > GWF2-50-93. The sequence goes on along the minus strand of JANYBI010000509.1, from coordinate 5,246 downwards.
ATGCAGACCGCGTTTTTGTTAACGGAAATATCAAGCCAAGCTGCCAGCCGGACATGCCTCAAATATCAACTCTCTAGCATTAGGCAGCAAAAATATTATATATCGCGAGCGCCTTCAATATGAATGCCCATGCTGAACGTCAGGCGGGTTCCTGTGACTGAGTGGTTCCGGAAGGGGCGCTATCTTGTTTTATGGATTTCACATCAACCGGCGAAGCTTTCGAATTCAAATTATCCTGTGCCGTATCTTGGGTTTTGGGTGCCTCTGGCGGAACATGCAGCTCAGATTCGTCAGGAAGTTGATCCGTTGTTTTAGTTTTTTTTGCCAGCTTCTGATAGATTTTCTTAAGGATATTCTGGGCCTTGGAAGATTCATCGCTTTCAATCAGTTCACGCTTTAAGGCGTCGTTTTTCATCAATGTCAGTATTTCGCAATTGTCGATTTTAACATCGGGATATATCCGCCTGATCTCTTTTCTGATTGCATTTACGACTGGCTCATCCATCAGGATTTGAGCCAGGATGTACTTGTTGACGCACTGGCCTCTCCTGTAAAACTCCTCTCTGGCATTCTTGCCAAGCCCTTCCTTGGTTATAATGAACAGTTTTTCCAAATCCTCATCCCGGTTCGAGTCGATTTCAAAAAAGTTTATTGTGCAGACTAATTCTGTGTATATAGGCTGTTCAAACTTGATCTTGTAAATATTCCAGACAACGCCGTTGGTTAGGACAATCCATTCAATTCCCTTGTTTGCGCCGTAGTCCAGGGCCTGTTTAATGTGTCCTTCCTTCAAGTCCCTGCCAATTGCCTTGACCTCGATGAGGAACTCGATTTCATTTTCAATCCTGATGGCAATATCGCAATAAGTGTTTTTAATGGCCAGTTCGCTTGTTATGTCCAGGTACTCGTCGTAGCCCAGCACGCTGGCAAGAATGTCCTTTATTATGTGGACGGTGTCGGCTTCATTGATATCCCTGTCTTTTGCCATTTTCAGGACAGTTTGAAATTTTGGAATAGTCCTATGGAGTCTTTCGATTATCTTCTTTGGGACATTTATCATATACTGTGCCTTTCATCTTAATGTGAGATCTGATAATATTTATAACTTACTTCATATTTATGCTGTCTTCAATTTTCTTCTCAAGTCGCTCAAGCTTTCCATTTAAGGCCTTGACTTCGGAAAGCAGTTCTGTTATTTCCGTTTTTTCACGTTTCTGTTCTGATTCAAGAAACATGGTCGTGATAAACGCTGTGAATATGCCGACTAGGCCAACCCCTGCAAACATCAGGAGTATGGCTGTCAACCTTCCCTCAGTAGTTACAGGATACTTGTCGCCGTATCCCACTGTCGTTATTGTACCGAGCGACCACCATATGGCATCGACAGGAGTCTTTATATTGCTGTCATTGTCAGTCTCGAAGTTTATCATGGCAATCGAAGAGAAGATAACCAGCAGGACTGATATCAGGACTACCGTGGCGAATGTTCCATTTGTCCTGTTCTTGTACAAATATCCCGCCAATGTCTTTGTAGATCGGAAGGCGCGTAAAACCCTGAATATCCTGACAATCCTGACAATACGTCCCCATCTTAGGAAAGGGAACATGGGAATGCTCGACACAAAATCAATCCATCCCCACTTCAAGAACTTAAGTTTTGAAGGAGCCCTGTATAACCTCAAGAAAAAGTCATACAGGAATACAAGGCAGATCGAAGCGTCGATTTTATTCAGAAGGTCATCCATTTCTTCGGAGAGGCTGAAGCATGTCTGAACAATCAACGCTCCTATTACATACACGGAAAGAACGAGCATTGCAACTTGCAGCAGAGTGGGTCTTTCATTGTTGTTTGAAGTGTTCATTCTAAAAAAGTACCACAGGTGGCGGGATTTTCAATGAAATACAACTTTGAACGATGATCTTATAGGACAAGTACTTGATTTATGCAGCACTTGGATAAATTCATAAAAGGTAGGGGATATTATGTTGAAACAGGGCGAATGGATGACAATATTACATGCGTTGTATAGATTTTCCTCCCATTTCAATTGATAGAGGTTGATATGAATGAGAACGGAATGCTTGAGATACAGCTTGACTACCTCAATTCAGTCAACTTCGCAATGCAGCAGAACGACGTACCGATAATACGCAGGTTGGACATACAAAACAATTCCGGGCAGGCTCTTTCCGCCCTGACGATAGGCATATCAACCACTCCTGCAGTCATTGCACCGATTTCCCTGCATCTTGAATCACTTCCTGCTGGAGCCGCCGTCGAGTTGCAGAGGGATAAACTCAAGACTCTGCTGCTGCGTGATGCCCTGGTCGGCCGGGAGGAGAGGGAAAAAGGCGAGATATGGGTTGAGATACAAGATTCCGGAAATACATGCCTGCTTAAAAAACCATTCCCTTTCGAGGTGTTGGCATATAACGAATGGTATGGCGTATCATCGCTACCCGAGATACTTGCCGCATTTGTAATGCCCAACCAGCCGGCGGTAGAATCAATTGCCATACGTGCAACCCAGATTCTAAAGGAAAGTACAGGCGACGCAAAGCTCGCAGGCTATCAGAACAAGGACAGGAAGAGAATCCTGACTGAAGTGGCTGCATTGTACGATGCGCTCGCTGAAACGGGAATAGCATACGTCAATCCGCAGCCGAGCTTTGAACAGACAGGGCAGAAAATTAGGACCCCGTCACAGATAGTCTCCAGCCGGCTTGGAACCTGCCTTGATCTTGCCGCACTGATGGCGGCAGTACTTGAATACGCCGGCTATGCGCCTCTGCTCTTCATAAAGAAAGGCCATGCCTTTGCGGGAGCATGGCTGCTGGATTCTTCTTTTGAAACCGCGATAATATCTTCGGGCTTGACAGCTAAGAAGCGGGTCGACCTTGGTGAAATGCTGGTAATCGAGGCGACTTCAGTAACAGGCACCCCTCCCACAGGGTTGAAGACATCATGCCATGTGGCTGAAGGACACTTTTCACAAGTCTCCGAGTTCCATTTCGCCCTTGATATAAGAATGGCGCGGCGAATGGGAATACGTCCGATTTCAACTGGGCTTGATACGAATAATATAGGCGCTGCAGGCTCCGGCCAATCAGCAGCATCGCCAATGAATTCCATAACAAATACTGACATGCCGTCTCTTCCTCCAATTGATGATGATCTGGAGAACTCCACAGGCAGGATTGAGACAAGGCTTGAGCGATGGAAACGCAAGCTGCTGGATCTGACAAGGCGCAACCTGCTGCTTAACTTCAGGGAAAGCCTCCGCAGCGTACGGCTCCAGTGCCATGAGCTTCCTGCGCTTGAAGACGCCCTTGCGGACGGCAGGGAATTCACCCTGCTCCCGTCGCCGAAGGTGATGTCCGGAAATGACCCCCGCAACGCTGAACAGCACATTGAGGAGACCGGTTCCGATGCATTGAAAACATTTCTTGTCTCCCAGATGAAGGAGGGGCGCATCCATACGTCCCACGCCCAGGAGGAACTTCTCAGGCGACTGCTTGAAATCAGCCGCACCGACAGGATGAATCTTGAGGAGTCAGGTGCCAATACGGTTTTTCTCGCCCTGGGCTTCCTCCGATGGTATGAGAAAGATGCAAGCGATGTCGCCAATCTGGCCCCGATTATACTTGTGCCTATGAAGCTTGAAAGGCGTTCAGTCCGTGAAGGCTTCCGGATAAGCATGCTTGACGAGGAGTCACGCATAAATGTGACTCTTCTTGAGAAGCTGAAAACGGATTTCAGTCTTGAAATCCCAGGCCTGGACCCTCTTCCTGAGGACGATTCCGGACTGGATACCAGGCTGATATTCCACAGGATCAGGGATGCGGTGAAGAACTTCGAACGGTGGGATGTCCTCGAGGATGCATGCATAGCAATCCTGACGTTCAATAAATTCCTCATGTGGCAGGATCTTGAAAGCCATGCCGACCTGTTAAAGGGAAATCCGATTGTCAAGCATCTCCTTGAAACTCCGGAGGCTCCGTTCCCGATTTCAGGATCAGTGCCTTCTACGGACGATCTTGACCGGCTTGTAAAACCATCGGACATCTATTGTCCTCTTGACACGGACTCATCCCAGCTGGCGGCAGTGCTTGCGGCTGAAAGAGGGGTCAGTTTTGTCCTACAGGGGCCTCCTGGCACCGGCAAGTCGCAGACAATAGCCAACCTGATATCCCATAACATGACCAAGGGCAAGAGGGTTTTGTTCGTCTCTGAGAAGATGGCTGCGCTTGATGTCGTCAAAAGAAGGCTTGAAAAAGTCGGAATAGGACCTTTCTGCCTGGAACTGCATTCCAAAAAAGCCAACAAGAGCGATTTCCGCCGCCAATTGGAGGAGGTTCTCCAGCTGGAGCGCTGCATAGAGCCGGAGGAGTGGAGCAGGAAAACCGGAGAACTGGACAATGTCAGGAAGGGGCTGAACGAATATGTTGAAGCTCTTCATCTACCCCGCGCCTTCGGACATAGCGCCTATTGGTCCCTGTCGTGCATGATAGGAATGCGTGAAATCCCTGACGTGGAATGCGATTTCGGAAAACTTTCGGAGATGACTCCTGAAAAGGCCGACATGATCATATCTCAGGCCCGCAGGCTTCAGGCGGTAGCTGAGACGGCCAATGTGGGATCCGAGCACCCGCTGGTTGATCTGAGAATAAGCGCATGGAATCTCGGACTGGAAGTTAAGCTGGCTGAAGTCCTGAACCGGCTTGTTTCCGCCTCCGAGGAGCTTGAACGGGCAGCGACCCCTGCGCTTGAACCACTGCATCTCGGTTCCTCGGGATGGAGTAGTTATGAATTGGATTTCGGCATGGAACTCTGCGCATGCCTGCTTGATTGTCCAGCAATAGCGCCCACGCTGGTACGGGCTCAGGACTGGCGTGGAACAAGGCCGGAGTTGATAAAACTGATAGAACTGGGCAGGAAACGGGATGAACTTGAAGACAATCTCTTTAAAATATATTCCTCCAGCCTCCTGACCCTTCCGCTGGAACGGATGCTTCGTGCCCTTTCAGAAAGCAGGAATTCAAATTTCCTAATCTCGATGTATCAGTCCTTCAGGACAAAACTTGCCTTGAGCAAGCACCTGAAAGCTAAATGCGACCTGACTGCGGAAATGATGATCCGGCATCTCCAGATGACGATGGAACTTGCTGACTTGAACAGCAGGATAGGAAAATCGTCCACGCTGAGTTCCCTTTTTGGAAGTCATTGGAACAATGCGCGTCCGGAC